>NZ_JBEYTS010000008.1:147451-167123 GCF_040643155.1 Streptomyces sp. NPDC047453
TGTTGGGCCCGGGCCCGCCCCCCCCCCCTTCTCCGCATTATTTCCCCGCGGGCCGGCGCTCCGATTACCCCGCGGGGGGGGGGGGGGGCCCCCCCCCCCCCCGACCGGGAAACCTGCGGTGGTGATCAGGTCGCGTCGTCGTACCCGTTGACCCGGTCCGTCTGTTCGGGCAGGGCGCGGCGGGTGGTGACGGGTTCGACCTCGCCGATCTCCTCGGGGGTGAGGTCGAGTTCGGAGGCCTCGTCGTCCGACGGTCCCAGGGCCGCCAGGCGGTCCTTTCGGCGGTCGTTGAACAGGGCGATGATCACCGCGATGAAGTACAGCCCCCAGATCGGCGCCGCCAGCGCCAGCATCGTCAGGGGGTCGGCGCTCGGCGTGGCCACCGCGGCGAACGCCGTGATGCCGACGACCATGCCGCGCCACCAGCCGAGCATGCGCTTCCCGGACAGGATGCCGGTGAGGTTGAGCATGACGAGCAGGAGCGGCATCTCGAACGAGAGGCCGAAGACGACCACCATGCGCGAGACGAGGTCGAGCAGGTCGTCCAGCGGCAGCAGGTTGTCGACGCCCGAGGGGGTGAAGCCGATCAGCACCTTGGCGGTGGTGGGCAGCACGTTGTAGGCGAGGAAGCCGCCCCCGAGGAAGAGCGGCACGCCCGCGCCGACGAAGGCGTAGGCGTACTTCCGCTCGTGCCTGTGCAGGCCGGGGGCGACGAACGCCCACAGCTGGTAGAGCCAGACCGGCGAGGCCAGCACCACGCCGGCCATCAGCGACACCTTCAGTGCCAGGGTGAAGGGCGCCAGCAGACCGTTGATCGTGAGGTGTGCGCAGGTGGTGCTGCTACCCGATTTGGACAGTTCCTCGAAGGACTGCCCACACCCCACCGAGCTGAGCACCGGCTTGGTGATGAAGTTGACGATGTCCTTGTAGAAGAAGGCGGCGACGATCGTCACGACCAGGATCGCCAGGACACCTTTCCCCAGCCGGTTGCGCAGCTCACGGAGGTGATCCGCGAGCGACATCCGCCCCTCGGGGTCCTTCTCCTTCTTGCGGGCGGACTTGAGCAACCCACATCCTCATCTCGTGCAGCGGACCGGAAGGGCTCCGGTCCTCCCGTCAGCGCTGAGTCGTGTCCGTCGGCTCGTTGACCGGGCGCGAGCTGGTCACATCACCGGGCGCGGCCTGGATGGTGCGCTGGGCCGAGGACTGCTGGGACTGCTGCTCCTCACCGGCCGGAGTCGCCGAGTTGGCCGCGGTGTTCGACTTCGCTTCGTCCTTCATCGCCTTGGCCTCGCTCTTCAGGATGCGCGCGGACTTGCCGAGCGAGCGCGCCATGTCCGGAAGCTTCTTCGACCCGAAGACCAGGACGATAACCAGAACCAGGAGCACCAGATGCCACGGCTCAAGTGCGTTGCGGAACATAAAGTCTTCACCTTCTCACTGAGGCGGGGCGTCGGGCATGTCCGACCACTCGGACAGGTGTCTGACCATCGTGCTGGCAGCGATCGTAACGTCCGGGGGTGAACGCTGAGCAATCCCCGTGCGTACTCCTGCTGGGCGACCCGTGCCTCTTGGTGCGGGCCATGACCAGCAGCGTACCCGGCCATAGGGGCTGGATGGCAGGGCGAGACGATCGAAAGCGCACGATGTTCGGGACTTCCCGGACTTTCCCGGCAGGACTCACCGCGACTCCAGCGACCGGGCGGCGCTCAGGCTCGCCCGCTCCAGGTCCTCGGCGGCCCGGTTGATGCGCCGCGCCGACTCCGAGACCTGCCGGCCGAGGCGCTGCGCCTCGACGAAGACCCGCACGGCGAGCACTCCGAGGACGGCCAACCCCACGAACCCCGCGGCCACCGCGAACATCGCCCAGAACATGAGCCGAGCCTAGAGGGTCGAGTGCAGGCGCAGCGTGCTGACCCCGCCGCCGGTGAGCAGTTCGACGATCCGCTCGCCGGCCGGCTTGCGGACCGCGGCCCCGCAGTCGGGGCAGGTGAACGAGTAGAAGGTGGTGCGACTGCTGGCGCCGACGACCAGGCGCAGCGCGCTCGCGCCGAGCTCGAACCGGCCCCGGCAGTCGGGGCAGCCCGCCCGGAACACCACCGGAGTCACGCTCCGCATCCCGGCGAACGCCGCCGCCACCGACATCTCGCGCACCCCAGCCGTCGCCGACTCGCTCAAAGCCCCTGCTCCTGCCTGTCGTACCGACCGTCGTGAACCACGTCCGCACCCCGGGGCTCTCCCGCCGCCACGGCGTCCGCGGGGGCCCCGGCCCCGTCGTTCGCCGGCTCGTAGGCCGCCAGGGCCTCACGGGCCGCCTGCCGGGCGCTGTCGGCCAGCTCCCGCGGGGCGACGATCCGGCCGTCCCGGCCCAGGCGCAGCGCCAGCCGCCTGAGCGACGCCGGATCGGGCGTGCGCAGAGTGATACGCAGCCCGCCGTCGGGAAGCTCATCGGCGCTGTCGTGCGGGTAGTACTCGGCGACCCAGCGGCCACCGGGACCGACCTCGACGACCACCTCCGGATCCTCCGCGGCCGGCTGGACCAGGGCCTGCGACAGGTCGCGCAGCTCCATCTCCGGCGGCGCCGAGGGCTCGTCGAGGATCTTGATCTCGGCGACCCGGTCGAGCCGGAAGGTGCGCCGCGCCTCGGAGCGGCGGCACCAGGCCTCCACATAGGTGTGCCCGACGCTGACCAGACGGATGGGGTCGATCTCGCGCTCGGTGACCTCGTCGCGGGCCGGCGAGTAGTAGCGGATCCACAGCCGGCGGCGCTCGGAGATCGCCCGGTCCACGTCGGCGAAGACCCCGCCCTCGGACTCGAAGGTCACCGACAGCCGGGAGCTGGCCCCGGCGGCCTCTCCGGCCGCGGCCTCCACCTTGGCCGTGGCCCGCAGCAGGGCCTGCCGGTCGCTCTCCCGCAGTCCGGGCAGCGTGGCCACCGCGCGGGCCGCCACCAGCAGCGCGGTCGCCTCGTCGGCGGCCAGCCGCAGCGGCTCCGCCGCCTCCGCCCCGAGCGCGGCGGGGTTGTGCCACCAGATGCGCTCGCCGTCGGTGTCGATGTCGAGCAGATCGCCGCCCCGGAAACTCGTACCGCACATGGGCAGTACGTCGAGGTCGGAGACCAGTTCGTCCTCGGTGATGCCGAAGGCGCGCGCCACGTCCTCGATCCGGGCACCGGGACGCTCCCTGAGATACGTCACCAGGGAGAGCATCCGCCGGGTCTGGTCGATGGCGCTCGCGGGCCTGACCGGTTTGCCTGCCACAGTGTCGCTCCGCTCCCCCTCAGCCCCCGGCCACGGCACGCAGCCGGTCCAGCACGTCCGCCCGCAGCTCGGCCGGCTCCAGAACCACGACGTCCGGTCCGAACTCCACCAGCCAGGCGTCCAGCCCGTGCCCGTACGGGATGTCCAACTCGTCCCAGCCGTCTCCGAGTTCCCGCACGGCGGTGGCCTTCGCCCGAAGGGGGTACCCGGCGTCGGCGCGCAGCCGGATCCGCGCGGAGCGGTCGGCGCTCTCGCCCGCCCAGCTCGCCACGGTCTCGCGGACGGTGACGACGTCCGGGACCGGCGCGGTGAAGCCGCTGCCCCGTGAGCGGACCCTGCCGGTGATCCTGGAGAGCCGGAAGACCCGCTCGGCGCCGCGGTCACGGTCGAAACCGGCCAGGTACCAGTGGCCGCGCCAGCACTCCAGCGCCCACGGCTCGACGTGCCGGGTCCCGGGCTGGGCGGCGTTGGCCTTGCGGTAGTCGAAGGCGACCGGCCGGCGGTCGCGGCAGGCGAGCATCAGCGGCTCGAAGGCGGCCTCGTGCACCGGGATGCGCGGCTCCAGCGCGCCGTGCGCCTCGTAGGGGTCGACGTCCTCGGGCAGCCCGGCGGCGCGCAGCTTCTGCAGGGCGCCGCTGGCCGCCCCGGCCAGCCGGGCCTGCTGCCAGACCTTGGCGGCCAGACCGAGCGCGGCGGCCTCCTCGGCGTCCAGGGTGATGGGCGGCAGCCGGTTGCTGTCCCGGCGGGCCAGGTAGCCGACCTCGCCGTCCAGGCTCTCGACGGTCTCGATGACCAGCCCGAGCTCACGCAGGTCGTCCTTGTCCCGCTCGAACATGCGGTTGAAGGAGTCGTCGGACGCCGCGGTGGCACCCTTCTCCGACCCGGAGGCCACGCTTCTGTCGCGGCCGGAGGCCGCACCCCTGTCCCGGCCGGAGGCCTCGACGTAGGCCTCGATGGACTCCCGCAGCTCGCGCTTGCTCAGCGGCCGTCGCGTCCCGAGCAGGCACAGCGCCAGGTTCATCAGCCGCTCGGCCTTGGCAATGGCCATCGACGCCCTTCACCTTCCGTATGGTCCTTACGACCGATGACCGTACCGCCCCACAGCGTACGGACAAAAGCCGAGGCCCATGCCCGGACAGGCATGGGCCACGGATGATCGGATCCCGCACGGATCCGATGCGCGACGATCAGACCGCGACCAGGTCGCAGACGAAGATCAGCGTCTCGCCCGGCTTGATCCGGCCACCCGCGCCGCGGTCGCCGTAGGCGAGGTGCGGCGGGATGGTCAGCTGGCGGCGCCCGCCGACCTTCATGCCCTGCACACCCTGGTCCCAGCCGGCGATGACCTGGCCGACACCCAGCTGGAAGCGGAGCGGCGTACCGCGGTTCCAGGAGGCGTCGAACTCCTCGCCGCTGGAGAAGGCCACGCCGACGTAGTGGACGGCGACGGTGTCGCCGGCCTTGGCCACCGGCCCGTCGCCCTCCCAGATCTCCTTGATCTCGAGATCCGCCGGGGGCTCGCCGCCCGGGAAGTCGATCTCGGGCTTCTCGATGCTCACGTGTTTCTCCTGCTCATCTACGACAAGGCAACCTGCACAGTCTTACATCCCCGCCGACTGCGCGCCCGCGCCGGGAGACCGTGGCGCGGCGCTACATCGCCGCCAGGATGTCCACCGTGAAGACCAGCACCGAGTCCTTCTTGATGCCGCTGTTGGGGGGCGGGTTGTCGCCGTAGCCCAGGGCCGGCGGGACGACGATCAGGACCCGGCTGCCGACCTTCTTGCCGGCCAGTCCGTCGGCCCAGCCCTTGACGACCTGCTGGAGGGAGAACGAGGTCAGCGCATCGCGCTTGTACGTCGAGTCGAACTCCTTGCCGCCGTCCCACAGCACGCCCTTGTACTGGACGAGCACGGTGTTCTGCGGCTTGACCACGGGGCCGTCGCCCTCGATCACGTAGTCGGCCACGAGCTTCTTGGGCGCGGCCGTCTTGGGCACGGCGACGGACGGGGCCGCGCCGTCGGTGTTGGTGCCGACCTTGGGCAGGTCGGCGTTGTCCTGGGCGACCGTCTTGCCCTTGGCCGAGCTCTTGGAGTTGAAGGTGTCCTGGAGGTCGACGACGAAGACCAGCGTGTCGGTGCCCTTGATCCCGGCCTGAGCGTTGCCCTGCGTGCCATATCCCCAGGTGGGCGGCACGGAGAACAGGACGCGGCTGCCCACCTTCTTGCCCGCGAGGGCATAGCGCCAGCCGTCGATGATCGTGCCCTGGGCGAGCTGGATGACCAGGGGGGCCTTGCGGTCGTAGGAGTTGTCGAAGAGCTTCGCTGAGTTCCAGATCTGGCCCAGGTAGTGCGCCTGGACGTAGTCGTTCTCCGCGATGGTGCGGCCGCCGCCCGCGATCACCGTCTTGACGGCGATGTCCTTCGACGGGTCACCACTGCCCTTGGCGACGGTCGGCTTCTCGCCGAACTTCGTGCCCGCGGTGATCGCCGGCAGCGGCCCGGAGACGATCTTCGGCGAGGGCGCCGCGGACGGCTCGGAGGGCGACGGCGACGGCGACGCGCTCTCGCTGGCCTTGCTCGAATCGGTCTTGTCGTTGCCGCAGGCGGCCAGAGTGACAAGTCCCGCGGGTACGGAAAGAAGAAGTGAGCGTCGGCGCACGGTGGGAGCCTCGTAATCGGTCGATCTTCTGATGGCGTGCGCGCAACTCTACGTCGTGAGCGGGGCGCCGTACGGTGAACGCACGGCGCCCGTGTGGCGTTCCGGTTCTCGTGCCGAACCGCCGTCCTCGTCCCGCCGGGCTCACATTCCGGCGATCAGCTTCTCCACCCGGTCGTCCACCGAACGGAACGGGTCCTTGCACAACACCGTGCGTTGTGCCTGGTCGTTGAGCTTGAGGTGCACCCAGTCGACGGTGAAGTCCCTGCGCTGTTCCTGCGCCCGCCGGATGAAGTCGCCGCGCAGCCGTGCCCGAGTGGTCTGCGGCGGGACCGACTTGCCCTCGAAGATCTTCAAGTCGTTGCAGATCCGGGCGGCTTGGCCCTTCTTCTCCAGCAGGTAGTACAGGCCACGACGGCGGTGGATGTCGTGGTAGGCGAGGTCTATCTGGGCGACCCGCGGGTGCGACATGGTCATGTTGTGCTTGGCCCGGTACCGCTCGATGAGCTTGTACTTCATCACCCAGTCGATCTCGGTGCCGATGCGGTCGAGGTCCTCGCTCTCGATCGCGTCCAGCGTGCGGCCCCACAGCTCCAGCACCTGCTCCACCGTGCCGGTGCGGATACCGCGCCGCTCGCAGAAGTCCACGGCCTTCTCGTAGTACTCCCGCTGCACCTCAAGGGCGGAGGCCTCACGGCCGCTGGCAAGGCGCACCTTGCGGCGGCCCGTGATGTCGTGGCTGACCTCGCGGATCGCCCGGATCGGGTTCTCCAGGGTCAGGTCGCGCATCACCGTGCCCGCCTCGATCATGCGCAGCACCAGATCGGTCGCGCCCACCTTGAGCAGCATCGTCGTCTCGGACATGTTGGAGTCGCCGACGATGACGTGCAGCCGCCGGTAGCGCTCCGCGTCCGCGTGCGGCTCGTCGCGGGTGTTGATGATGGGCCGCGAACGGGTGGTCGCCGAGGAGACACCCTCCCAGATGTGCTCGGCCCGCTGGCTCACGCAGTACACCGCCCCGCGCGGGGTCTGCAGCACCTTGCCCGCCCCGCAGAGCAGCTGCCTCGTGACCAGGAACGGGATGAGGATGTCCGCGAGACGCGAGAACTCTCCGTGCCGTGCCACCAGATAGTTCTCGTGGCAGCCGTAGGAGTTGCCCGCCGAGTCGGTGTTGTTCTTGAAAAGGTAGACGTCGCCCGCGATTCCCTCCTCGTGCAGGCGTCGCTCCGCGTCCACCAGGAGTCCTTCGAGAATGCGCTCGCCGGCCTTGTCGTGGGTGACCAGTTCGATCACATTGTCACACTCGGGTGTCGCGTATTCCGGGTGTGACCCCACATCGAGATAGAGCCGGGCGCCGTTTCGCAGAAAGACATTGCTGCTGCGGCCCCATGACACGACACGGCGGAAGAGGTACCGCGCCACCTCGTCAGGCGACAGGCGGCGCTGTCCCCTGAACGTGCACGTGACGCCGTACTCGTTCTCCAGCCCGAAAATGCGGCGGTCCATGACTGAACATTACGCCCGATCCTCTGCGCTCAAACGGGGTTCGGCAGCACGATTTGGATCATTTTCCGATGAAGCGGCAACCACCGCCCGTCCAGCGGGAGCTGTGAGGACCCGCCCGGTGACCAGCAACACCAGCAGCGACACGGCCCCGGCGGCGCCCGGCACCGCGAAGCCCCAGAGCGCGCCGCCCTCCTCGACCACCGGGCCCGCGACACCCGTTCCGACGGACGCGCCCACGGTGAACGTCGTCACCAGCCAGGAAAAGGCCTCGGTCACCGTGCCGGCCGGAGCGTGCCGATCCACGATGATGAACGCGCAGGCGATGCACGGCGCCAGGAACACCCCGGCCAGCACCGTCAGCGCCACCATGGCCACCGCCCCGGGCATCAGCAGCAGCGGCAGGTAACACACCGCCAGAAGACCCACCAGCAGGCGCAGTCGCCGCTCGGGTGCGCCCGCCCACTGGCGCGCGCCGTAGACGGCACCGCCGACCAGCGCGCCCAGCCCCAGGGCGGCCATCAGCCAGCCGTACACCGCGTCCCCGCCGTGGTCGTCGGCGTAGGGCACCGCCGCCACCGTGATGGAGCCCATGGCGACACCGACGAAGAGGAACGCGCCGAGCAGCGCCAGCAGACCGGGCGAGCGCAGCGCGCCCAGCCAGTGCGCCTCCCGGGGCGCCGAACGCCAGGCCCGCGAGGGCGGCGAGACGACCACGGACAGCGCGCCCAGCACGCCGACGGCGTTCAGCACCACCAGCGCCGCCTGGGCCGACCACAGCGAGACGCAGAGGGTCACGAGCAACGGGCCGACGGTGAACATCACTTCCTGCGCCACGGCGTCCATCGCGTACGCCGTGTGCACCTGGCCCTCCCTGCGCAGCACCGAGGGCCACAGCGCCCGCAGCCCGCCCTCCAGCGGCGGCGTGAAGAGCCCGGCCGCCGCGACGGCCGTGTACGCCACGGCGGGTGGCTGGGTGCCGTTCAGGGCGAAGACCGTCATCGCCAGCGCCGCGGCGAGCGCGGCGGGCAGCTGGACGCGGGGCTGCCCGTACAGGTCCACCAGGCGCCCGAGCACGGGCTGGCCCACCGCGTTGGCCACGCCGTACACCGCCGCCAGCGCCCCCGCGAGGCTGTACGTGCCGCCCTCCGCGCGGACGAACAGCACGATGGCGATCGCCGCGGTGGCGTTGGGCAGCCGCCCCACAAGGGTGCCGGTCAGCAGCCGGGCGGCGTGCCTCGCCCTGAGGATCTCCAGGTATCCCCCGAATCCCACGGCCATCGCCTGCCTTCCACTGGTTCGCCCGAGGTAGTGCTGGAGCAACCTCTGGTGTTACGTATAACGTCCTCGGTCATACGTACCATGTGCGCTGTTCACCAGTCCAGACGAAGGAGCGTGCCCGCGGTGGCACCAAGCAGCACGCGCCCCACCAGCCGTGACGTCGCGCACGCCGCCGGGGTGTCCCAGGCCGCCGTCTCCCTGGTCCTCGGCGACAAGTGGCGCGGCCGGGTGTCGCAGGCGACCGCCGAACGGGTGCGCCGGGCGGCCGAGGAACTCGGCTACCGGCCCAACCTCGCCGCCCGCAATCTGCGGCTCGGCCGTACCCGGACCGTCCTCCTGGTCGTCCCCGCGCTGACCACCGAGTTCTTCGCCGGCGTCTACACCGGCGCCGCCCGCGTCGCCGCCGAGCACGGCTTCGGCGTCGTCCTCTACCCCTCCCCCGAGGGCATCGGCCCGGCCCGGAACCCGTTCGCCTCGGCCCAGGCGGCGCTGGACGGCGTGATCGCCTCCTCCATGGCCGCCGACGCGCTCACCGCGATCCGCGGCGACCAGCTGCCGCTGGTCATGCTGGACAGCGACCCCGCGGGCAGCCTGGGCGCCGCGACCGTCAACCTGGACATCGCCGACGGCGTACGCCAGGTCGCCGACCATCTGCTCGGGCTCGGTCACCGGCGCTTCCTGCACCTCGCGGCGGACGTGGCCTCCTGGACCTTCGAGGTCCGGGCGAGGGAGCTCGGCGCCCGGGTGGGCGCGGTGCCCGGCACCTCGGTGCGCACCGCCCGCGCCCCCATCTCCATCGAGGACGCCAGGGCCGCCACCGAGGCCGCCCTGAGCACCCTCGGGCCCCGGCCCACCGCGTTGGTCTGCGACGACGACAAGCTCGCCGCCGGCGCCTACAAGGCCCTGCGCCGCGTCGGCCTGCGCGTGCCCGACGACGTCTCCGTCACCGGCCTCGACGATCTCGCCCTGGCCACCGCCATCGACCCCGAGCTCACCACCGTGCGGCTGGACGCCGAGCTGTTCGGCGAACGGGGCATGCACGCCCTGCTGGCCGTCCTGGAGGGCCGCGCCCCCGCCGGCGGGGACATCCCCGTGGAACTCGTGGTACGGGGCTCCACGGCGCCGCCCGGCCCCTCCTGAAACCGCCCAGCCGCCCGAAAACGTCCGGTGCCCCGGCCTTCCAGCAGGCCGGGGCACCCGGGAACGGGGCTGCCGAGCGGGACTACTTCTCCTCGGAACCGTCTTCCTCGGCGCTCTCCGCCTCGGTCGCCGCACCGTCGGCCTCGAGCAGCCTGCCCAGCTGACGGCCCACGATGCGCTTGAACTTGCGCTTCTGCGGACGCGTACGGTCCAGCACCGCCACCTCCAGGCGCTCGGCGGGGATCTCCCGCTCGCTGCCGTTGGTGTCACGGGACAGGGCCTGCACGGCCAGCTTCAGCGCCTCGGCCAGCGACATGCCGTCCTGGTGGCGCTGGTCCAGGTAGCCGCTGATCTGCTCGGCGTTGCCGCCGACCGCGACCGAGCCGTGCTCGTCCACGATCGAACCGTCGTGCGGCAGCCGGTAGATCTGGTCGCCGTCCGGGGTCTCCCCCACCTCGGCGACCACCAGCTCCACCTCGTACGGCTTCTCGGCGGCGCTGGAGAAGATCGTGCCCAGCGTCTGGGCGTACACGTTCGCCAGGCCGCGGGCGGTCACGTCGTCCCGGTCGTAGGTGTAACCGCGCAGGTCGGCGTAGCGGACGCCGCCGATGCGCAGGTTCTCGTACTCGTTGTACTTGCCGGCGGCCGCGAACGCGATCCGGTCGTAGATCTCGCTGAACTTGTGCAGCGCGCGGGACGGATTCTCACCGACGAACACGATTCCGTCGGCGTACTGCAGCACGACCAGGCTGCGGCCACGCGCGATGCCCTTGCGGGCGTACTCCGCCCGGTCGGCCATGGCCTGCTGAGGTGAGACATAGAACGGCGTCGACACCGGTTATCCGTCCCTTTCTGTAGAAGTCACTGGATCACCCCGAACAAGAACCGGGCGCCGGCTACAGCAGCGCGGCCCGCGGGCCGTCCGGCTGCTCCAGGCGCCGCTGGAGCACCGAGCGGGCGATCTCCGAGGACTCGTCCTCGGTGAGCCGGCGGAATCCGTCCTCGGTGATCACGGTGACGATCGGATAGATCCGGCGGGCGACATCGGGACCACCGGTCGCCGAGTCGTCGTCTGCCGCGTCGTACAGGGCCTGGACCACCAGCGTCGTGGCCTCGGCCTCGGTCAGGTCCTCCCGGAAGAGCTTCTTCATGGCGCCGCGCGCGAAGATCGAGCCGGAGCCGGTGGCCGCGTAGCCGTGCTCCTCGGAACGGCCACCCGTCACGTCGTAGGAGAAGATCCGGCCCTTCTCGCGGTCCAGGTCGTACCCCGCGAAGAGCGGGACCACGGCCAGTCCCTGCATGGCCATGCCCAGGTTGGAACGGATCATGGTCGACAGCCGGTTCGCCTTGCCCTCCAGTGAGAGCTGCGTCCCCTCGACCTTCTCGAAGTGCTCCAGCTCCAGCTGGAACAGCTTCACCATCTCCACCGCCAGACCGGCGGTGCCGGCGATACCGACGGCCGAGTACTCGTCCGCCGGGAACACCTTCTCGATGTCCCGCTGCGCGATCACGTTCCCCATCGTCGCCCGCCGGTCACCGGCCAGGACGACGCCGCCCGGGAAGGCCGTCGCCACGATGGTGGTGCCGTGCGGTGCCTCGACCACCCCCTGGGTCGGCGGCAGCTGCCGCTTCCCCGGCAGCAGCTCCGGCTGGTGCTCGGCGAGAAAGTCCATGAACGAGGCGGACCCAGGCGTCAGGAAGGCGGCCGGTAGACGCCCGGTGCTACGAGTGTTGGCTTCCACGCGTTTCCTTCCGGGTAGTCGGCAGCTCGGTCCACCGCTTCGGGATCGTCCCTCAACAGGCCGAGGCCGGAGTTGCAGTTGATGCACAGTACGCCACGGACCCTACCCGCCTCGCGGCGGTGATCCACATGATCGGCGGAAGCCCTGAAGCCGCTCCCGACGAGCCCCTCACCGAGCCCCCGCGCGGGCGGCCGGCGCCCGGAAACGAAGGCCGCGCGCGGTACGGCCTCACCGCACCGCACGCAGTCCCTCGCCAACCGGCTCGTCCGCCACCGCTCCACGCGCCTTCCCTTCGATTCTTCGGCCCCGGGAAAACCAGGGAATCCAAGGGACCCGGGGAATCCAAGGACGCGGAGGAACCGAAGGAAGAAGCGGCTTACTGACCGCTTATCGGGCTTTTACTGACCACCCTTTTGCACGAAGGACCGCACGAAGTCCTCTGCGTTCTCCTCGAGGACGTCGTCGATCTCGTCGAGGACGGAGTCCACGTCGTCGCTCAGCTTCTCGTGGCGTTCCTTGAGGTCGTCCGTGGCCTGCGCGTCCTGGGACTGTTCCTCGATCTCCTCGGTGGAACGCGTGGCCTTCTGCTGCCCGCCGCCGGTGTCCTTCGTTGCCATAACCCTCACCCCGCTCAGTTCGCCCGACATGGTCGGCATTACGGCCGATCGGTGATGTTCCGACCCTACAAGCCGGGTCCGACATCGGCCCCGCACTTTCTCCAACGTACGAGGGCCACCTCGATGATTCCCGGCGCCGGGGATTTCCACCCTGGAAGACCCGTCCGGTCCGGGATCCGCTCAGCCGCCGGAGAGCACCCTGACCAGGTCTTCGGCGGTACGGCAGCGGTCGAGGAGCTCCTTGACGTGATTACGCGTTCCGCGAAGCGGTTCCAGGGTTGGGACGCGCTGGAGCGAGTCCCGGCCCGGCAGATCGAAGATCACCGAGTCCCAGGAGGCCGCGGCGACGTCGTCGGCGTACTGCTCCAGGCAGCGGCCGCGGAAGTACGCGCGCGTGTCCTCCGGCGGCTTCCTGCGGGCCCGGTCCACCTCGGTCTCGTCCAGCAGGCGCTTGATGCGGCCCCGGGCCACCAGGCGGTTGTACAGGCCCTTGTCGGGGCGTACGTCCGCGTACTGGAGGTCGACGAGGTGGAGGCGGGCGGCGTCCCAGTCGAGGCCGTCACGGCGCCGGTAGCCCTCCATGAGCTCCCGCTTGGCGACCCAGTCCAGCTCGCCGGCCAGGCTCATGGGGTCGTTCTCGAGCCGGTTGAGCGCGTCCTCCCAGCGGGACAGCACGTCCTTGGTCTGCTCGTCGGCGTCCGCGCCGAACCGCTCCTCCACGTACTTGCGCGACAGCTCGTAGTACTCCATCTGGAGCTGCACCGCGGTGAGTGTCCGGCCGCTGCGCAGTGTGATCAGGCGCTTGAGGCCCGGGTCGTGCGAGACCTGGTGGAGCGTGCGTACGGGCTGGTCGACGGCCAGGTCCACGGCGATGAAGCCGTCCTCGATCATGGACAGGACCAGGGCGGTCGTGCCCAGCTTGAGGTAGGTGGAGATCTCGGAGAGGTTGGCGTCGCCGATGATCACATGCAGGCGCCGGTACTTCTCCGCGTCGGCGTGGGGCTCGTCACGCGTGTTGATGATCGGCCGCTTGAGTGTGGTCTCCAGACCGACCTCGACCTCGAAGTAGTCCGCGCGCTGACTGAGCTGGAAGCCGTGCTCGTGGCCGTCCTGGCCGATGCCGACACGGCCGGCGCCCGTGATGACCTGACGGGAGACGAAGAAGGGCGTGAGGTGGCGCACGATGTCGGAGAAGGCGGTCTCCCGCTTCATCAGGTAGTTCTCGTGCGTGCCGTAGGAGGCGCCCTTGTTGTCGGTGTTGTTCTTGTAGAGGTGGATCGGCTGGGCGCCGGGCAGCTGGGCCGCCCGCTCCGCGGCCTCGGCCATGATCCGTTCGCCGGCCTTGTCCCACAGGACGGCGTCGCGCGGGTTGGTGACCTCGGGCGCGCTGTACTCCGGGTGGGCATGGTCGACGTAGAGCCGTGCGCCATTGGTGAGGATGACGTTGGCCAGGCCGATGTCCTCGTCGGTGAGCTGGCTGGCGTCGGCCGCCTCGCGGGCGAGGTCGAAGCCCCGGGCGTCCCGCAGCGGGTTCTCCTCCTCGAAGTCCCAGCGGGCCCGGCGCGCCCGGTGCATGGCCGCCGCGTAGGCGTTGACGATCTGGGATGAGGTGAGCATGGCATTGGCATTGGGGTGGCCGGGGACGGAGATCCCGTACTCCGTCTCGATGCCCATTACTCGCCGTACGGTCATGCGGCCCTCCTTGCCCGGCGGCACCCTCGGTCGTGGGCGTCGCTCAAGTACCGCTGATGCCCGGGTGCCTGTGCGGTGCCCGTCCCCGCACTGCGCAACCCGGCGGTACGAAAGAGCCTAGAACGCCTTTGCGCTGGTGGGGAGATCATTTGCGTCATTGCCTGCTCCATGCGGTGGCCCGGAAACAGCGGACTGCGGGTACCCCGTGGAGGGCACCCGCAGCCACCCTGCTTTTACAGGTACTGACCGGTGTTCGCCACCGTGTCGATGGAGCGTCCGGTGTCCGCGCCCTGCTTTCCGGTGATGAGGGTGCGGATGTAGACGATCCGCTCGCCCTTCTTTCCGGAGATCCGGGCCCAGTCGTCCGGGTTGGTGGTGTTGGGAAGGTCCTCGTTCTCCTTGAACTCGTCCACGCAGGCCTGGAGCAGGTGGGAGACGCGGAGACCCTTCTGGTTCTTCTCGAGGAAGTCCTTGATCGCCATCTTCTTGGCGCGGCCGACGATGTTCTCGATCATGGCGCCGGAGTTGAAGTCCTTGAAGTAGAGGACTTCCTTGTCGCCGTTGGCGTAGGTGACCTCCAGGAAGCGGTTCTCCTCGGTTTCGGCGTACATGTGCTCCACCGCGGTCTGGATCATGCCCTGGACCGTGGCGTCCTTGGCGCCGCCGTGTTCCGCGAGGTCGTCCGAGTGCAGCGGGAGGCGCTCGGTGAGGTACTTCCCGAAGATGTCCTTCGCCGCCTCGGCGTCCGGGCGCTCGATCTTGATCTTCACATCGAGGCGGCCGGGCCGCAGGATGGCCGGGTCGATCATGTCCTCGCGGTTGGAGGCGCCGATCACGACCACGTTCTGGAGGCCTTCCACACCGTCGATCTCGGCGAGCAGCTGGGGGACGATGGTGTTCTCCACGTCCGAGCTGACACCGGAGCCGCGGGTGCGGAAGAGAGACTCCATCTCGTCGAAGAAGACGATCACGGGGGTGCCCTCGCCGGCCTTCTCACGGGCACGCTGGAAGACGAGGCGGATCTGCCGCTCGGTCTCGCCGACGTACTTGTTCAGCAGCTCCGGGCCCTTGATGTTGAGGAAGAAGCTCTTGCCCGCCGCCTGCCCGGTAACCTCGGCGACCTTCTTGGCGAGCGAGTTCGCGACGGCCTTGGCGATGAGCGTCTTGCCGCATCCGGGGGGCCCGTAGAGCAGGACGCCCTTCGGCGGGCGCAGCTCGTGCTCCTTGAAAAGGTCCGGGTAGAGGTACGGCAGCTCCACGGCGTCGCGGATGGCCTCGATCTGGTTGCCGAGGCCGCCGATCTGCTCGTAGCCGATGTCGGGCACCTCTTCGAGGACGAGTTCCTCGACCTCGCTCTTGGGCACGACCTCGTAGACGTAGCCGGACCTGGGTTCGAGCAGGAGCGCGTCGCCGGGGCGGATGGTGACGTCCAGTAGCGGCTCGGCGAGCCGTACCACCCGCTCCTCGTCGGTGTGCCCGAGCACCAGGGCCCGCTCGCCGTCCTCGAGGATCTCCTTGAGGGTGACGATGTCGCCGACGCGCTCGAACTCCATGGCCTCGACCACGTTGAGCGCTTCGTTGAGCATCAGTTCCTGGCCGCGCCTGAGCTCGTCGAGCTCGACGCTGGGGCTGACGTTCACCCGGAGCTTGCGGCCGCCGGTGAAGATGTCGGCGGTGCCGTCCTCATTGGCCTGGAGGAAGACGCCGAAGCCGGCCGGCGGCTGGGCGAGCCGGTCGACCTCTTCCTTGAGGGCCACGATCTGGTCGCGGGCCTCGCGGAGCGTATTCGCGAGCCGTTCGTTCTGCGCGGACACGCCGGCCAGGTTGGTCTGCAACTCGACGATCCGCTCTTCGAGAATCCTCGTGTGACGCGGAGAGTCGGCGAGCTTGCGGCGCAGGACGGCGATCTCCTGCTCAAGGTAGGCGATCTGCCCGGCCGGGTCGTCGGACCCGCGTCCCGGGCGGATGCCGCGGTTCATGTCGTCGTCGTGGGCTGCCACGGTCCTCACCTCCTCCAAGGGGAGCTGGACGCTTCCAGACCCTACCTGGGTGGGTGTCGATTGAAACCCCTAGATCACAAAGACTGTCGGGGTGTGTCCGATCTTCACCCTTGCGCTCTCCCTCACGCCAGGGGAATACCCACCGAACATGATTGGAAAGCGGGCAGAGGTAGGGTCGACACGTTCAACACCCGTCAGAGCTGGCCGGATTCCCGTACGGCTCGACGTGATACGGCAGGAGAGATGACCGTGCAGCAGCGGACCTCGGACGGTGGCGAGGCACTGGAGGTCTGGATCGACCAGGACCTGTGTACCGGCGACGGCATCTGCGCGCAATACGCGCCGGAGGTCTTCGAGCTGGACATCGACGGTCTGGCCTATGTGAAGACCCCGGAGGACGAGCTCCTTCAGGAGGCGGGAGCGGCAACGCCCGTGCCGCTCCCGCTTCTCACGGACGTGGTGGACTCGGCCAAGGAGTGCCCCGGCGAGTGCATCCACGTGCGCCGCGTTTCGGACAGGGTCGAGGTGTACGGACCTGACGCGGAGTGACGGCTCCGGCGCGAGGCGTCACCGTTGTCTGTTTTCTCACATTTTCAGCGAGTGCGGTCAGACACCGCGCGCCCCGGCGTCCGCGGAGCGGACGAACGCGCCGTTCTGCCACTGCCACTTCACGCTGTCCTTGAGGTCGGGGCAGCAATTGGGCACGTCGGGCGAGGAGTAGCCGAGCAGGGTTGCGGTAACGGCGCCGTCGCGGACGGCGAAGTCCGTGACCGAGTACCGGTCCTTGACCTCGACGAGGGTGGCGACCACGCGGGGCTCGGCGGCACCGGCGGCCTGGGTGAGGACGTAGACGGCGTCGGGCGGGGTGCCCATGGGGGCGTCGCAGTGCACGACGGCCACGGTCTCCGGTCTGCCGTCCCCGTCGAGGTCGCCGGAGGCCTTCTTCGCCACCACGGCCCGCACCGGACCGCAGTCGATCGGGAAGGTCACGCCGGTGGTGCTCGGGGCCGGCCCGGTAGCGGGGGCGGAGTTCGCGCGGGTGCCCTGCGGCTGGGCGGCCGTGGCCGAGCCGGGCTGCACGAGCGAGGAGAGGGCGACCACACCGGCGACCGCGGTGGCGGTGGCCATCCAGTGGATGGGGCGGGTATGCGTGTGGGCCAGTTCCGGAACGGCGGATTGCTGCACTAGGAGCATCTCCTGCGAGGGCTGTGCCGG
Organism: Streptomyces sp. NPDC047453; assembly: GCF_040643155.1. Classification (NCBI taxonomy): domain Bacteria; kingdom Bacillati; phylum Actinomycetota; class Actinomycetes; order Kitasatosporales; family Streptomycetaceae; genus Streptomyces; species Streptomyces sp. NPDC047453. The sequence continues at coordinate 164,557 of NZ_JBEYTS010000008.1, forward strand.
TGGGGGTGGCCAGCATCGTGCCACACGTCACAGTGCGGGGGAACGGCGGGGTGGGGATCAACGTGAGGGCGCCGTGCCGGAGTTCCCCGCGGTCGTCGGGAACTCCGCCACGGCGCCCCTGTGTTGTGTGCGGGACGGGACGCGTCAGCGGGCGGCGCCGCCGTCGGCGTTGGGGCCCTCGTAGTCGTCGCCGTAGGCGCCCTTGGCGGGCCGACGGCGGCGCATGGGCGGCTCGACGCCGTCCGCGAGCCGGCGGGCGGTGAGCAGGAAGCCGGTGTGGCCGATCATGCGGTGGTCCGGGCGGACGGCCAGGCCCTCGATGTGCCAGTTGCGGATCATCGTCTCCCAGGCGGTCGGCTCGTTGAAGCAGCCGATCTCGCGGATGGACTCCACGGTCCGGGCGAGCTGGGTGGTGGTCGCGACGTAGCAGCACAGGATGCCGCCGGGGACGAGCGCCTTGGAGACGGCCTCCAGGCACTCCCAGGGGGCGAGCATGTCGAGGATGACGCGGTCGACGTCGGTGTCGGAGAGGTTGTCCTGGAGGTCTCCGACCGTGAGCTGCCAGGCGGGGTGCGGGCCGCCGAAGTAGCGCTCCACGTTCGCCTGCGCGATCTCGGCGAAGTCGGCGCGGCGCTCGTAGCTGTGCAGCATGCCCTGGTCGCCGATGGCCCGCAGCAGGAAGCTGCTGAGCGAACCGGAGCCGACGCCGGCCTCCACGACGCGCGCGCCGGGGAAGATGTCGGCGAAGGCGAGGATCTGCCCCGCGTCCTTGGGGTAGACGACGGCTGCCCCGCGGGGCATGGACAGGACGTAGTCGGGGAGCAGGGGGCGCAGCGCGAGGTAGGCGACGTTGCCGGTGGTGCGGACAACGCTGCCCTCGGGTGCGCCGATCAGTTCGTCGTGCGGGAAGGACCCCTTGTGGGTGTGGAAGTTCTTCCCTGCTTCGAGCGTGAACGTGTAGTGGCGGCCCTTGGGGTCGGTCAGCTGTACCTGGTCCCCGACCTTGAAGGGCCCGCGGCGGCGGGCGGCACCGGTCGGTTCGGACATGTGACCAGCCTACCGGTCCCCGGCGGGCCCTCCGACCACGCTGACGGGCCCTACGCGGAGGCCGACGGGCGGGCCATGGCCTTCACGAAGGCGCGCTCCACGTCGGCCGCGGACAGCACGCCGTAGATCTCTCCGGTCTCCTCCACCACGAGGTACTCGGTCGCCGGGGTGGCGCGCAGCACGTCCAGGAGGTCCTCTCCGGCGAGTTCGACGGAGACGCGCATGCCGTCGGTGAGCTCCTGGGCGAGTTCGCTGGCGTAGACCCAGGGGCGGCGGTGCTCGGGTACCCCGACGATGGCGGACTCGCGGACGAGGGAGAGCGGCTCGCCGTGGCCGTCGACGACGACCAGGGCGCGGGCGCCGGAGGCGTTGGCGCGGCGCAGGGCCTCGGCCAGGGAGGTGTTGCCCTCGACCGGGACGGCGCGGCGGGTGAGGGCGCGGGCGCGCAGTTCGGGGAGGTGCTCGCGCAGCCGGGCCATGCGCAGGCTGTTGCCGGCGCCGGTCCAGATGATCGCGGCCAGGATGGCGGCGAGCAGAGCGTTGGTGACGGTGCCCATGCCGACGCTGTCCTCGGCGGTGGGGCCGAGGGCGCCGGACTGGGTGACCAGGGGCAGTCCGATCAGGACGGCGACCGCGAGCGCGCGGCCGACCCAGGCGGCGGCGATGGTGCCGCTCATCGGCCTGCCGGTGATCTTCCAGACGACGGCGCGGAGCATGCGGCCGCCGTCGAGGGGCAGGCCGGGCAGCAGGTTGAAGGCGGCGACGATGAGGTTCGAGATCATCAGGCCGGCCAGCAGGACACCGGGGACCGTGCCGCGCTCGAGGGGCCGCAGGGCGGCGTAGAAGACACCGGCGAGGACCAGCGAGAGCAGCGGGCCGACGAAGGCGAGGACGAACTCTCGGCCGGGGGTCTCGGCCTCCTTCTCGATCTCGGAGACACCGCCGAAGAACTGGAGCTGGATGCGCCGGACCGGGAGCTTGAAGCGGAGGGCGGCGATGGTGTGCGCGAGCTCGTGGACGAGGACGGAGCCGTAGAAGGCGACCGCGAAGAACAGGGCGACGAGGTAGCGGGCGGCACCGAGTTCGGGCAGCACCCGGTCGAGCTGTCCGCCGAACACCCAGGTGATCAGCGCGGCCACGAGGAACCAGCTGGGCGCCACGTACACCGGCACCCCGAAGGGCCGCCCCATGAGGAGCCCACCCCTGAGGTCGCTCGGGCGCCGCGGCGGCTCCTGTCCGGCCCCGGAGCGAGCGAGAGCGCGGTCGGGGTGGGACTCGGGGCGGGTGCGGTCGCCGGGAGCGGGGGCGGGGCCCTCGATACGGGTACCGGCTTCGCGTCCGGCGGCCGGGTCACCGCCGTGGGCGTAACCGCGCTCGGGGTGGGCGTCGGGGCGGACGTCTTCGGTGGCGGGGGGCTCCTGCGAGGTGTCGCCGGGGCGGACGTCTTCGGCGGCGGGCGGCTCCTGCGAGGTGTCGCCGGGGCGGACGTCTTCGGCGGCGGGCGGCTCCTGCGAGGTGTC
>NZ_JBEYTS010000008.1:167223-204361 GCF_040643155.1 Streptomyces sp. NPDC047453
GCCGGTGCGGACGTCTTCGGCGGCGGGCGGCTCCTGCGAGGTGTCGCCGGTGCGGACGTCTTCGGCGGCGGGCGGCTCCTGCGAGGTGTCGCCGGTGCGGACGTCTTCGGCGGCGGGCGGCTCCTGCGAGGTGTCGCCGGAACGGTCCCGTTCCTCCGGCTCCTTCACCTCCTCCGGCTCCTTTGCCCGCTCCGTCGTCTCCGTCGGCTCCTCCGTCCCGCCCTCTGCTTCGGGGGCAGGGGTGGCGGTCGGCGAGGCCGGCTCGGGCGGGGCCGCGTCGGCCGGCTCGGCGCCCGGGCCCACGGAGTCGGGGGCCGGGTCCACCGGGCCCGTGCGGCGATCTGCCGACTCGTCCTTGCCGGAACGCGGCTGTCCGCTCCCGCCGCTCACGTCCACGGTGTCCCCTCGTTCGAAGCACGTCTTCCGTGCCTGACGGCCGGAAGGTCTCGGGTCGATGGTATGCGGCCGTGCCGAGCGGTCACGCCCGGCACCCCATTGTGTTTTCCCCTCTTCGCGCACAACATGACCGTCCCTGGGTCACTGTCAGTGGTGGGCCGTAGGGTCTGGGGCATGGAGACGAGCACGGAGGGCGAGCCCGGCACCCCGCACGACGCCGCCGGACCTGCCCCGCCACGCCACAGCGCGCCGCGGGCCGCCGAGTTGCGGCCCGCGCCGGAGTCGGCTCAGTCGCCGGACGCGACGGGGTCGACGGTCCCCGCACAGGCGGGTGCCGTCGATCTCGTGGCTGCGGACGGCCCAAGAGTCGACGAGGCCGTCACGACCGGTCCGGGCGCGGGTGACGTGGGCACTCACGGAGCCTCCGCGCAGGCTGCGGCGACCGGCGGGGGCGACGCGGGCCCTGTGGCCGCGGGCGGTGCGGGCGGTCCCGACGGCGGTGAAGCGGATGCGCGCGAGGCGGCCGCGGCGCCGGGTGCGGATGTGCCGGGTGGCGACGGGGGCTCGGGCCGGGAGGCCCGCCGGGCTGTCGTACCGCCCAGTTCGCTGTCTCCCTCGCGGGCCGGGGACTTCATGCAGTGTCCGTTGCTGTACCGGTTCCGGGTGATCGACCGGTTGCCGGAGAAGCCGAGTGAGGCGGCGACGCGGGGCACGCTGGTGCACGCGGTGCTGGAGCGGCTGTTCGACGCACCCGCCGCGGAACGGACCGCGCCACGGGCCAAGGAACTGGTCCCGGGCCAGTGGCAGCGGCTGCGCGAGGCGCGGCCCGAGCTGGTGGAGCTGTTCGCCGACGACACCGACGGCGAGCGGCTGGCGCGCTGGCTGGCGGAGGCGGAGCGGCTGGTGGAGCGCTGGTTCACGCTGGAGGACCCGACCCGGCTGGAGCCCGCCGAGCGGGAGCTGTTCGTCGAGGCGGAGCTGGACTCGGGGCTGACGCTGCGCGGGATCATCGACCGGGTGGACGTGGCGCCCACGGGCGAGGTGCGGATCGTCGACTACAAGACGGGCAAGGCGCCCCGTCCCGAGTACGCCGAGGGCGCGCTGTTCCAGATGAAGTTCTACGCCCTGGTGGTGTGGCGGCTGAAGAGGGTCCTCCCGCGGCGGCTGCAACTGGTGTACCTGGGCAGCGGCGACGTACTGACCTACGACCCGGTCCTCGCCGACCTGGAGCGGGTGGAGCGCAAGCTGCTGGCGCTGTGGGAGGCGATCCGACTGGCCACCGAGACCGGTGACTGGCGGCCGCGCCCCACCAAGCTGTGCGGCTGGTGCGACCACCAGGCCCACTGCCCGGAGTTCGGCGGCACTCCCCCGCCCTACCCGCTGCCGGTGAGGGCGGCGGAGTCCGGCACAACGGCGCAGGGCAGAATGGGGCCGGACTAGCGAAGGAGACTCACGTGGCCATCCGCGTCCTACTGGTCGACGACCAGCCGCTGCTGCGCACCGGATTCCGGATGATCCTGGAGGCCGAGCAGGACATCGCGGTCGTGGGCGAGGCCGGAGACGGTCTGCAGGCCCTGGACCAGGTGCGGGCCCTTCAGCCCGACGTGGTGCTGATGGACATCCGAATGCCGCGGATGGACGGCGTGGAGGCGACCCGGCAGATCACCGGACCGGAGCGGGACGGTCCGGCGAAGGTGCTGGTGCTGACCACCTTCGACCTCGACGAGTACGTGGTGGAGGCGCTGCGCGCCGGTGCGAGCGGCTTCCTGCTCAAGGACGCGCCCGCCAACGAGCTGGTGCAGGCGATCCGGGTGGTCGCGGCCGGCGAGGCGATGCTGGCGCCGAGCATCACGCGCCGGCTGCTGGACAAGTACGCCACTCATCTGCCCTCCGGGGAGGAGCCGGTGCCGGACACGCTGCACACCCTCACCGACCGTGAGGTGGAGGTGCTGAAACTGGTGGCGCGCGGCTTGTCCAACGCGGAGATCGCCGCCGATCTGTTCGTCAGTGAGACGACGGTCAAGACGCATGTCGGGCACGTGCTGACGAAGCTGAGGCTGCGCGACCGCGTGCAGGCCGCGGTGTACGCGTACGAGAGCGGACTGGTGCGCCCCGGCGCGCAGTAGCGGCGGCCCCCGCGGCGCGACGCAACGCAACGAAGGGCGCCCCTCCCGGAAGACCGGGAGGGGCGCCCTTCGCCGTAGGTGGTGGCGGATCAGCCGCTCACACCGCGGCCGAGCTCCCACAGCTGAAGCGTCGCGGAGGAGTTGAGGGCGTACGCGGTGCCCGTGATGTTGTCGCGGGCGGCGACGTACTGCTTGCCCTGCCAGAGCGGGATCAGCGGAACGTCGCTGGCGACGATGTCCTGAATGTTCGTCAGGCTCGCGGACGCGGAGAGCCGGTCGGCCTGGCGACGGGACTCCGGGATCAGCTTGCGGATATCGCTGTTGGCGTAGGGGGTGTTGAGGGTGTTGCCCTTGTCGAGGAACGGTGCCAAGTAGTTGTCGGCGTCCGGGAAGTCAGGGAACCAGCCCATGCCGTAGACGTCGTACTCGCCCTTCTTCTCCGCCGGGCGGAAGGTGTCCCAGGGGGTGCCCTGGATGTCGATGTCGAACAGGCCGCTGCCGTTGAGCTGCTGCCGAAGGATCTCGAACTCCTTCTTGGTGGCAGGCCCGTAGTGGTCCGTCGTGTAGTGCATCGTCAGCTTCACCGGGGTGGTGACACCGGCCTTCTCCAGCAGCGAACGGGCCTTGGCCACGCTGGGGTCGCCGTACCGGTTGAAGAAGGAGTTGGAGTGACCGGTGATGGTGGCCGGGACCATCGAGTACAGCGGCTCGGCCTGGGTGCCGTAGACCTCGGAGACGAGTTCGCTGCGGTTGATGATCTGGGCCATGGCCTCACGCACGGCCTTGGACTTCACCGTCGGGGCGTCGGTGTTGAAGGCCAGGTAGCGGATCTCCAGGCCGGCCGTCTCGACGATGCCGACCTTGCTGTCCTTGGCCGCCGACAGCGTGCGGATCTGCTCGGGCGACATGCTGCGGGTCATGACGTCGATGTCACCCTTGTCCAGCGCGTCGCCCATGGTGTCGGCGTCCGCGAAGGAACGCATCTGCACCTTGTCGTTGTTGAGCTTCAACGTCCCCTGGTAGTTGGGGTTCTTGGTGAAGACCCCGTCGACCATCTCGCCGTTCTTGACGTTGGCCTTCAGGGTGTACGGGCCGGAGCCGTCCACGGCGAAGCCGTCGCGGAGCTTGTCCTTCTCGTAGTCCTTGGGGTTGACGATGGCCGCGACGGGCGTCGACAGCTTGTACGGGAAGATGGCGTCGGCCGTGTTGAGGTGGAAGATGACCTCGCGGTCGCCCTGGGTCTCCACGGTGTCCACGGTGGAGAGCAGGCCGGACACACCGCTGTCGGCGTTGATGGAGATGGCTCGGTCGACGGAGAACTTCACGTCGGCCGCGGTGATGGGCTCGCCGCTGGCGAACTTCAGGCCCTCACGCAGGGTGCAGGCGTAGCGCTCGTTGCCGCTGTCCGTGAAACCGCACTTCTCGGCCGCGTCCGGGACGGGGTCGCCGTCGCCCTTGGGCTGGATCATCAGGGTCTGCACGGTCTGGCGCAGGATGTTCCAGGTGCCGACGTCGTAGGCGTACGCCGGGTCCAAGGGTGCCGGGGCGTCCTTCGAAGCGGTGAACCGGTCCGTGGTGCCGACGACGATGGCGTCGCCGCTCTTGCTGCCGCTGTCGGAACCGCCGCACGCGGCGAGTACCGGCGCGAGCAGACCGACCACGGCCGGCAGCACCAAAGTCTTGCGGTTCATGCTCGAGTTTCTCCAGAGCTGTCTTGTCCGTGTATCCGGCATGCAGGGTGTTGCTACGGATCACGGTGGCAGGGTCGATGTTCTCGCGACGAGATTAGTCCTCCCCCGCAGGACCGTTCGCGGCCACCGGAGTTGAGCTCCCATCACGCAGCGGAACCGGGTGCGGACGGACCGGAAACCCGTCACCGGAAGGATTCGTGCAGCGTTCCACCAAACGGGACACAAGGGCGCGCGCACGACATCCGAGAGGCGGCGGGCAGCACGCCCCGGACCCGCTGTCGACCCCTCAGGGAGTGGGGAACGTCACACGTACAAGTAGGGGAACAGCTGCCGGAATTCAGCCATTCGGCGAGCTTTGAATTCGCCCGGACATCCGGTTCGGGGGCCATTTCCGCGGGACTTGGCACGCTGGGTGAACGGTTAGCGCATTTCTGTCATCAGGCCGCGCAGAAATGACAGGTCCACGTCTTCGAGGGTGGGGACGACGGTCCGCCGGAAGGCCGGGGGGATGGGGGCGACCGAGGGGATGGCGACGACCCGGCAGCCGGCGGCCTCCGCGGCGGCGACTCCGGTGACGGTGTCCTCGATCACGGCGCACCGGGTGGGGTCCGCGCCGAGGCCCGCGGCGGCCAGCAGGTAGGGATCGGGGTGCGGCTTGGTGCGGGAGACCTCGTCGCCGGCCACGGACAGGGCGAAGTGCTGGGGGCCGAGCGAGGTCAGGACCCGGTCGATGATGCGGCGGTGGGAGGCGGAGACCAGGGCGGTGGGGATCCGCTGCTCGGACAGTTCGGCCAGCAGCCGTGCGGCGCCCGGCATCAGGGGCAGCGCGCCGTCGATACGGGCCTCGAAGCCCTCGTTCAGCAGGGTGGTGACCTCGGCGAGGGTGACGGCTGCGCCGGTGGCCTCGATGAGGAAGCCCGCGCTGCGGGTCATGGGGCCGCCGACGACGACGTGTCTCCAGGAGTCGTCGAGCCTGTGTCCGAGGGCGGCGAACACCTCCACCTCGACGTCCCACCAGAAGCCCTCGGTGTCCACCAGGGTTCCGTCCATGTCCAGGAGCACGGCCTGCAAGGCTGAGCCTTCGGCCATACGGGTTCCGAGCGCCGGTACCGTGCTTGTCATCCGCGCATACCTCCTTGAGGGACGATCAGGCCGGTTCCCACACGGGGAACCGGCCTGCGATGGACCGACAATTGTACGACGCCCACAACCGAAACGCCCGCACGAACCGCCCACACCTGCATCATCGGCGCACAACGGCACCGGGACTGCGCGCCGGGACGGCCGGTCCGCGGTCCGCTGCCCTCCGGACCAGCCCGCAGGACCTCTCGACCGCGCCGGTGACCAGGGGAAACTCCGGGTCAGCGGGCGTTGAAGTACTTGGCCTCCGGGTGGTGGATGACGATGGCGTCGGTGGACTGTTCGGGGTGGAGCTGGAACTCCTCGGACAGATGGACGCCGATCCGCTCGGGGCGGAGGAGGTCGGCGATCTTGGCGCGGTCCTCCAGGTCGGGGCAGGCGCCGTAGCCGAGGGAGAAGCGGGCGCCCCGGTACTTCAGGGCGAAGATGTCCTCGATGTCGGCGGGGTCCTCACCGGCGAAGCCCAGCTCGGCGCGCACTCGGGCGTGCCAGTACTCGGCGAGCGCCTCGGCCAGCTGCACGGACAGCCCGTGCAGCTCCAGATAGTCGCGGTAGGAGTCGGCGGCGAACAGCCGCGCGGTCTCCTCGCCGATCCTGGAGCCGACGGTGACGACCTGGAGGCCGACCACGTCCCTCTCCCCCGACTCCTCCGGGCGGAAGAAGTCCGCCAGACACAGCCGGCGGCCGCGGCGCTGGCGCGGGAAGGTGAAGCGGGTGCGCTCGTTGCCCTGGTCGTCCAGGATGATCAGGTCGTCGTCCTTGGACACGCAGGGGAAGTAGCCGTGGACCACCGCGGCCTCCAGCAGGCCGTCCGTCTGGAGCCGCTCCAGCAGGCCGCGCAGCCGGGGCCGGCCCTCGCTCTCGACGAGTTCCTCGTAGGTGGGCCCGGCACCGGTGCGCGCCTGCTTGAGCCCCCACTGGCCCTTGAACAGGGCGCCCTCGTCCAGCCAGGACGCGTACTCCTTGAGCTGGATGCCCTTGATCACCCGCGTGCCCCAGAACGGCGGCTCGGGGACCGGGTTGTCGGTGGCCACGTCGGAGCGGACGTGCCCCTCCTCCGGTCGCTGCTCCTCGGTCACCTGGGCGGTGGCGGCCCGCACCCGGCGCTGCCGGAGCTCGGGCAGCTTCGCCCCGGGCACGCCGCGCTTGACCCCGATCAGGGCGTCCATCAGGCGCAGGCCCTCGAACGCGTCGCGGGCGTAGCGGACCTCCCCGTCGTACAGCTCGTGCAGGTCCTGCTCGACATAGGCGCGGGTCAGGGCGGCGCCGCCGAGGATGACCGGGTAGCCGGTCGCCAGGCCGCGGGCGTTGAGCTCCTCCAGGTTCTCCTTCATGATCACCGTGGACTTCACCAGCAGCCCGGACATGCCGATCACGTCGGCCCGGTGCTCCTCAGCCGCCTCCAGGATCGCCGAGACCGGCTGCTTGATGCCCAGGTTGACCACGTTGTAGCCGTTGTTGGACAGGATGATGTCGACGAGGTTCTTGCCGATGTCGTGCACATCGCCGCGGACGGTCGCCAGCACGATCGTGCCCTTGCCCGCCTCGTCGGTCTTCTCCATGTGCGGCTCCAGGTGGGCGACCGCGTTCTTCATCACCTCGGCCGACTGGAGGACGAACGGCAGCTGCATCTGCCCGGAGCCGAACAGCTCGCCGACCACCTTCATGCCGTCCAGCAGGGTGTCGTTGACGATGTCCAGGGCCTTGCGCGTCCGCAGGGCCTCGTCCAGGTCCTGCTCCAGGCCGTTCTTCTCGCCGTCGATGATCCGCCGCTTCAGCCGCTCCTCCAGCGGCAGCGCGGCCAGCTCCTCGGCCTTGCCCGCTTTCAGCGACTTCGCCGTGGCGCCCTCGAACAGCTGCATGAGCTTCTGCAGCGGGTCGTAGCCCTCGCGGCGGCGGTCGTGGATCAGGTCGAGCGCGGTGGTGACCTGCTCCTCGTCGAAGCGGGCGATCGGCAGGATCTTGCTGGCGTGCACGATCGCCGAGTCCAGGCCCGCCTTGACGCACTCGTCCAGGAACACGCTGTTCAGCAGGATCCGGGCGGCCGGGTTCAGACCGAAGGAGATGTTCGACAGGCCCAGTGTGGTCTGCACGTCCGGGTGCCGCCGCTTCAGCTCCCGGATGCCCTCGATGGTGGCCACACCGTCGCCCCGGGACTCCTCCTGGCCGGTGCAGATGGTGAAGGTCAGGCAGTCGACGAGGATGTCCTCCTCACGGATGCCCCAGTTGCCGGTCAGGTCCGCGATCAGCCGCTCGGCGATCTCCACCTTCTTCTCGGCGGTACGGGCCTGGCCCTCCTCGTCGATGGTCAGCGCGATCAGCGCCGCCCCGTGCTCCCGCGCCAGCGCCGTCACCCGCGCGAACCGCGACTCGGGTCCGTCGCCGTCCTCGTAGTTGACCGAGTTGATCACCGCGCGGCCGCCCAGCTGCTCCAGCCCGGCCCGGATCACGTCCACCTCGGTGGAGTCCAGCACGATCGGCAGCGTCGAGGCCGTGGCGAACCGGCCCGCCAGCTCCCGCATGTCCGCGACCCCGTCCCGGCCGACGTAGTCCACGCACAGATCCAGCATGTGCGCGCCCTCGCGGATCTGCTCGCGCGCCAGCTCCACGCAGTCGTCCCAGCGGCCCTCGAGCATGGCCTCACGGAACTTCTTGGACCCGTTGGCGTTCGTCCGCTCGCCGATCGCCAGGTAGGAGGTGTCCTGGCGGAAGGGCACGGTCTGGTACAGGGAGGCCGCGCCCGGCTCCGGGCGCGGGCTGCGCTCCACCGGGGACAGGTCCCGCACCCGCTCGACCACCTGGCGCAGGTGCTCCGGCGTGGTGCCGCAGCAGCCGCCCACCAGGGACAGTCCGTAGTCGCGGACGAAGTGGCCCTGCGCGTCGGCCAGCTCCGGCGCCGTCAGCGGGTAGTGCGCGCCGTCCTTGGTGAGCACGGGGAGACCGGCGTTCGGCATACACGACAGCGGGACGCGCGCGTGCCGGGACAGGTAGCGCAGGTGCTCGCTCATCTCGGCGGGGCCGGTCGCGCAGTTCAGGCCGATCATGTCGACGCCCAGCGGCTCCAGCGCCGTCAGCGCGGCGCCGATCTCCGAGCCCAGCAGCATGGTGCCGGTCGTCTCCACCGTCACCGACACGATCAGCGGGACCTCGTACCCGGCGGTCTCCATCGCGCGGCGGGCCGCGATGACGGAGGCCTTGGTCTGGAGCAGGTCCTGGGTGGTCTCCACCAGCAGCGCGTCCGCGCCTCCGGCGAGCAGGCCCTCGGCGTTCTGCCGGTAGGCGTCGCGGATGGCGGCGAAGGTGGTGTGACCGAGTGTCGGCAGCTTCGTGCCCGGGCCCATGGAGCCCAGCACCCAGCGGGGGCGGCCGTCCTCGGCGGTGAACGCGTCCGCCGCCTCACGGGCGATACGGGCGCCGGCCTCGGACAGCTCGGCGACCCGCTCGGCGATGTCGTACTCGCCCAGGGCGGTCAGGTTGGCCCCGAACGTGTTGGTCTCCACGCAGTCCACTCCGACCTCGAAGTAGGCGGAGTGGACCGAACGGACGATGTCGGGGCGAGTGACGTTCAGGACCTCGTTGCAGCCCTCCAGCTGCTGGAAGTCGTCCAGTGAGGGCTCCTGGGCCTGGAGCATGGTGCCCATCGCTCCGTCGGCTACCACCACACGGGTGGCGAGTGCCTCGCGCAGGGCGGACGCACGGGTCCGGCTGTCGGCGGAAGGGGTCGGCGGCAACGAGGCCATGAAGGGGCTCCCTTGGGCTGCGACGGCTGTCGGCTTTGCACGTTCCCGGGAGGCGAGCACAGCGCTGCCCGGGCGAGGCGCACGCCGCCAGGGTAGCCGGGACCGGCCCCTGACGGTCACGGCGTCCACCAAGCGGACGAGGATGACGGTCGGAACACCCCGGGTGGCGGGGTTCGCGCGACAGGCGACGGCCGACCATTGGCGGGGGATCGGCACGGACCGGTAGTGTTCGGCATTGCCGAACGGGCGCCACGACGAGTCGTCCGCCGGCGGTCGAAGGGGACGGAGGCAGGACGGCGATGGCACGGAACATCCAGTCGCTCGAGCGGGCGGCCGCGATGCTGCGGTTGCTGGCGGGCGGTGAGCGGCGGCTGGGCCTGTCGGACATCGCCTCCTCACTGGGCCTCGCCAAAGGCACCGCCCACGGCATCCTGCGCACCCTCCAGCACGAGGGCTTCGTCGAACAGGACGAGGCCTCCGGGCGGTACCAGTTGGGCGCGGAGCTGCTGCGCCTGGGCACCACTTACCTCGACGTGCACGAACTGCGGGCCCGCGCGCTGGTGTGGACGGACGACCTGGCCCGGTCCAGCGGGGAGAGCGTGTACCTGGGCGTACTGCACCAGCACGGCGTGCTGATCGTGCACCACGTCTTCCGCCCGGACGACAGCCGGCAGGTGCTGGAGATCGGGGCGATGCAGCCGCTGCACTGCACGGCTCTGGGCAAGGTGCTGGCGGCGTACGACCCGGTGGCGCACAGCGAGGCGGTCGAGGCCGACCGCAAGGCGTTCACGGACCGGACCGTGTGCGGGATCCACGACTTCGAGCACATCCTCGACCTCACGCGCGCGCGTGGCTACGCCGCCGACGTCGAGGAGACGTGGGAGGGCGTCGCCTCCATCGCCGCGCCCATCCACGACCGGCGGCGGATGCCGGTCGGCGCGGTCGGCATCACCGGCGCCGTGGAGCGGGTGTGCCGGGAGGGCGAGCTCCGCCACGAACTGGTCGCGGCGGTCCGCGACTGCGCCCGCGCGGTCTCCCGGGACCTGGGCGCCGGACGCTTCTGACCCCCACAGGAAGCCACGGGCCCGCTGGGCGCGTCCCGCGCGACCAGGCGCGGGGCCACTGAGCACCTCCCGTGCGGCCAGGCCGGTACGCCCCGTGGCGCCGTCCTTTGCCGGGCCCGCGCGGCTGGCCGCCGTGCCCGCCGACCGGCATCACCAGCCCCGTGGCACGGACGTGCCGAGAGGGCGGGCTCTCCCACGAACTCGTCACGGCGGTCCGGGACCGGCCCCGCGCGGTCCCGCGGGACCTGGGCGCCGAGCACTTCTGACCGCCGCACAAAGCTGCGGGCCCGCTGGGCCCATCCCGCGCGACCAGGCGCGGGGCCACTGAGCACCTCGCGCGCGACCAGGCGCGGGGGCCGCTGCACGCCGCCCGTCCGTCCCAGGCCGGCACGCCTCGGGACGCACCGGCCTTCGGCCTGCCCGCGCACGGCCGATCGCCATGCCCGCTCGGCCCGCCGCCGTGCCCACACAGCCAGCATCGCCGGTGCCGTGGAGCGGGAGCGCCGAGAGGGCGAGCTGCGCCACGAACTCGTCACGGCGGTCCGGGACCGACGCCCGCAAGGTCTCGCGAGACCTCGGCGCCGGACGCCTCTGACCCCCGCACTAAGCCACGGGACCACCGACCTGGCCGGTACGCCTTCGGGTGCACCGGCCTTCGCCCTGCCCGCCCAGCCCGCCGCCGTGCCCACGCAACCGGCATCGCCGGCGCCGAGGAGCGGTAGCGCCTAGAGGGCGGGCTCCGCCACGCACTCGCGACGGTCCGGGACCGCGCCCGCGCGGTCTCCCGGGACCTGGGCGCCGGACGCTTCGCCACGGACCGCTGCGCGCGTCCCATGCGGCCGGGCGCAGGGGCGCCACTGCGCGCCTCGACGCCTCCAGAGGCACCGGCCTTCGGCCTGCCCGCTCGGCCCGCCATTGCCCTCGCGATCCGCCACCGTACGCGCTCGGCCGACCGCCGGCCCGGTCGGCCGGCGCGGTCAGTAACGATCGCGGTTTCGGTACCGCGGCCCTTGACGCCTGCGTGGTGCGAGGCGAGACTCCCGTCCAACGGTCGGCATTGTCGAACACCTTGCGGTAATACGCGCTAGAGTGTGACAACGCCAGGGCCGGCATCGCCCTCACCCCCGAGGGCGCGAGCTCCCGGACGGAGGGACCCGGGGTTCGGCTACCTCTGGACGAAGGACAAAGGAGTCGCGGGTGTCCAGCTCCGACATCTTCATCGGCGAGACCATCGGTACCGCCGTACTCATCCTGCTCGGCGGCGGCGTCTGCGCCGCGGTGACGCTGAAGGGTTCCAAGGCCCGCAACACCGGCTGGCTCGCCATCGCCTTCGGGTGGGGTTTCGCCGTGATGACGGCCGTGTACATCTCGGGCCCGCTCTCCGGTGCGCACCTCAACCCGGCCGTGACGGTCGCCCTGGCCATCAAGAACAGCGACTGGAGCAACGTGCCGACCTACCTCGGCGGCCAGATGCTCGGCGCCATGATCGGCGCGACCCTGGTCTGGGTCGCCTATTACGGCCAGTTCCACGCGCACCTCACCGACCGGGAGATCGTCGGCGGCCCCGGCGCCCAGACCACCGCCGCCAAGGCGGTCGAGGCCCAGGAGAAGGGCGCGGGCCCCGTCCTCGGCATCTTCTCCACCGGCCCGGAGATCCGGCACGCGGCGCAGAACCTCGCCACGGAGATCGTCGGCACCGTCGTGCTGATCCTCGCGGTCCTCACCCAGGGCCTGAACGACCAGGGCAACGGGCTCGGTGTCCTCGGCGGCCTGATCACCGCCCTCGTCGTGGTCTCCATCGGCCTCTCCCTCGGCGGTCCCACGGGCTACGCCATCAACCCGGCCCGCGACCTCGGCCCCCGCATCGTCCACGCCCTGCTTCCCCTGCCCAACAAGGGCGCGTCCGACTGGGGCTACGCCTGGATCCCGGTGGTCGGTCCGCTCATCGGCGGCGCCATCGGCGCGGGCATCTACAACGCCGCCTTCGCCTGACGGGCACCGCTCTCCGAGCCCTCGCGCGCAGCGCACCGCGCCGCACCCCGAACGCCGTACCCCCGCCCCATCGACCACGGAACCCAGGAGCAGACAGTGACGGACGCCCACACCGCCGGCCTCGCATCCCACGGCCAAGGGCCCTTCATCGCCGCCATCGACCAGGGCACCACCTCGAGCCGCTGCATCGTCTTCGACCGGGACGGCCGGATCGTCTCCGTCGACCAGAAGGAACACGAACAGATCTTCCCCAAGCCGGGCTGGGTCGAACACAACGCCACCGAGATCTGGACCAACGTGCAGGAGGTCGTCGCCGGCGCCATCGCGAAGGCCGGCATCACCCGCGACGACATCAAGGCCATCGGCATCACCAACCAGCGCGAGACCACCGTGCTGTGGGACCGGAACACCGGCGAGCCCGTCCACAACGCCATCGTCTGGCAGGACACCCGTACCGACGCCCTGTGCAAGGAACTGGGCCGCAACGTCGGCCAGGACCGCTTCCGCCGCGAGACCGGCCTCCCCCTCGCCTCCTACTTCGCCGGTCCCAAGGCCCGCTGGCTGCTCGACAACGTCGAGGGACTGCGCGAGCGCGCCGAGGCGGGCGACCTGCTGTTCGGGACCATGGACACCTGGGTCATCTGGAACCTGACCGGCGGCACGGACGGCGGCAAGCACGTCACCGACGTCACCAACGCCTCCCGGACCCTCCTGATGAACCTGCACACCATGGAGTGGGACCAGAAGATCGCCGAGTCGATCGGCGTACCGACGCGGATCCTGCCCGAGATCCGCTCCTCCGCCGAGGTCTACGGCGAGATCAAGGGCGGCAAGCTGGGCGACCTGCTCGGCGGCATCCCGGTCGCCTCCGCGCTCGGCGACCAGCAGGCGGCCCTGTTCGGCCAGACCTGCTTCTCCGAGGGCGAGACCAAGTCGACGTACGGCACCGGCACCTTCATGGTGATGAACACCGGCGACAAGATCATCAACTCGTACAGCGGGCTGCTGACCACCGTCGGCTACCGGATCGGCGACGACAAGCCGGTCTACGCCCTGGAGGGCTCGATCGCCGTCACCGGCTCCCTGGTGCAGTGGATGCGCGACCAGATGGGCCTGATCTCCACCGCCGCCGAGATCGAGACGCTCGCGCTGTCGGTCGAGGACAACGGCGGCGCCTACTTCGTGCCGGCCTTCTCCGGCCTGTTCGCCCCGTACTGGCGCTCCGACGCCCGCGGTGTGATCGCCGGCCTGACCCGGTACGTGACCAAGGCGCACCTCGCGCGGGCCGTCCTGGAGGCCACCGCCTGGCAGACGCGGGAGATCGCGGACGCCATGACCAAGGACTCCGGTGTCGAGCTGACGGCGCTGAAGGTCGACGGCGGTATGACCTCCAACAATCTGCTGATGCAGACGCTCGCGGACTTCCTGGACGCCCCCGTGGTGCGCCCGATGGTCGCCGAGACCACCTGCCTCGGTGCCGCCTACGCCGCCGGTCTCGCCGTCGGCTTCTGGAACAGCACCGACGACCTGCGCGCCAACTGGCGCCGGGCCGCCGAATGGACCCCCCGCATGGACGCGGGCATCCGCGACCGTGAGTACAAGAACTGGCTCAAGGCCGTCGAGCGGACCATGGGCTGGCTCGACGACGAGAGCTGACAAGGAGCAAGAACAAGCGATGACCGGTCAGTCCACCCTGCAGTCCGTGCCCGCCCTGGGGACGGTTCCGTCCTTCGGCCCGAACCCGAGCCGTGCCGAGACCCGGGAGCAGCTCTCGAAGGCGGCCTACGACCTCCTCGTGATCGGCGGAGGCATCCTGGGCATCTCCACTGCCTGGCACGCCGCGCAGTCCGGTCTCAGGGTGGCCCTGGTCGACGCCGGCGACTTCGCCGGCGCCACCTCCTCCGCCTCCTCCAAGCTGCTCCACGGGGGTCTGCGCTACCTGCAGACCGGCGCGGTGAAGCTGGTGGCGGAGAACCACTTCGAGCGCCGTGCGGTCTCCCGCCAGGTGGCTCCCCATCTGGCGAACCCGCTCACCTTCTACCTCCCCGTGTACAAGGGCGGGCCGCACGGCGCGGCGAAGCTCGGGGCGGGCGTGTTCGCCTACTCCGCGCTGTCCGCCTTCGGCGACGGCGTGGGCCACCTGCTCAGCCCGGCGAGGGCGGCGCAGGACGTGCCGGAGCTGCGCACCGAGAACCTCAGGGCGGTGGCCGTCTACGGCGACGACCAGATGAACGACGCGCGCATGGCGCTGATGACGGTCCGCGCCGCCGTCGTGTCCGGCGCGGTCGTCCTCAACCACGCCGAGGTGACCGGTCTGCGCTTCACCCGGGGCCGGGTCACCGGCGCCGAGCTGAGGGACCGGCTGTCCGGCGAGGAGTTCGGGGTGGACGCCCGTCTGGTGCTGAACGCGACCGGCCCCTGGGTCGACCACCTGCGCAGGATGGAGGACCCGAACGCGGCGCCGTCGATCCGCCTGTCCAAGGGCGCGCACCTGGTGCTCAAGCGCACCTCCCCGTGGAAGGCCGCGTTGGCCACGCCGATCGACAAGTACCGCATCACCTTCGCCCTCCCCTGGGAGGACATGCTGCTGCTCGGCACGACCGACGAGGAGTACGAGGGCGACCCGGCCGATGTCGCGGTCGACGACAAGGACATCGCCCAGATACTCGACGAGGCCGCTTCCTCCGTACGCGGCCGGCAGCTCGACCGCGACCTGATCACGTACGCGTTCGCCGGGCTGCGGGTGCTGCCGGGCGGCCCCGGGGACACCGCCAAGGCCAAGCGCGAGACGGTGGTGACGGAGGGCAGGGGCGGCATGCTGTCCGTGGCGGGCGGCAAGTGGACCACCTTCCGGCACATCGGCCGGACGGTGATGAAGAAGCTGGAGTCCCTGCCGAGCGCCCCGCTGGGCGAGGACTTCGAGCCGATCTCCTCGCTGCCGAAGAGGCTGCCGCTGCCCGGCATCGCCAACCCGCGGGCGGTCGCCCACCGGCTCCTCGTGGACCGGCCGGCGCCCGGTCCGCGCATGGCGGCCGACACCGCCAAGCACCTGGCCACGCACTACGGTTCGCTGGCCTTCGACATCGCCCGGCTGACCAACGAGAACCCGGAGCTCGGCGAGCGGGTCCACCCGGACGCCCCGGAGATCTGGGCGCAGGTCGTCTGGGCCCGGGATCACGAGTGGGCCCAGACGGCGGACGACGTGCTGCGCCGGCGTACGACGCTGACGATCCGCGGCCTGGCCACGGACGAGGTACGGGCGAAGGTGCGGGACCTGCTCGACCGGAGGCAACCCGAGGGGCAGTGAGCAGAGCCGCCGGGCCGGCGCCGCGGCCGGCTCCCCCCGCAAGGGTGTCGGCCGCGGCGCTGAGCTGTGCCTTTTCCTCCCGGGCCGCTCCGGGGAACCTCCATAATGGTCCGAGACATCCGATGTCTGAACGGACTGGGGAGGCCGGTCATGGCGGTGACCGACGAGGCGATCGAGAAGATCAAGGGGATGATCGTCGCCGGTGCGCTGCGCCCCGGCGACCGGCTGCCCAAGGAGAGCGAACTCGCCGCCGAACTGGGGCTGTCGCGCAACTCCCTGCGGGAGGCCGTGCGGGCGCTGTCCCTGATCCGGATCCTGGACGTTCGGCAGGGCGACGGCACCTACGTCACCAGCCTGGATCCCCAACTGCTGCTGGAGGCACTGGGTTTCGTCGTGGACTTCCACCGCGACGACACGGTGCTGGAGTTCCTGGCGGTGCGCCGCATCCTGGAGCCGGCCGCGACCGCGATGGCGGCGTCCCGCATCGGCGAGGAGCAACTGGACGCGCTCGACGCCCGGTTGGACGCGCTCGGCGACGATCCCTCGGTGGAGGAGCTGGTCGCCTGCGATCTGGAGTTCCACCGGGGCATCGCGCGGGCTGCGGCAACTCGGTGCTGTGCTCCCTGCTCGACGGGCTGTCCGGGCCCACCACCCGGGCCCGCGTCTGGCGCGGACTGGCCCGGCGGGACGCGGTCGGCCGCACCCTGCGCGAGCACCGCGCCATCCTCGGCGCACTGCGCGACCGGGACGCGGAGGCGGCGCGGTCGTGGGCGACGGTGCACATCGCGAGCGTGGAGCAGTGGCTGCGCTCGGCCCGGTGACCCATCGGAGGTGTGGCCCGGCGGACGGGCGGGGCCGCGGGGGCGGCGATCATGGGTGTTCGAAGGACTAGGACGGGGCAGTGATCCGTTCACTCCCCCGTGCAAGGGGGCTGCGGGCGCCCCCGCCGAACGCCGTAAGGTTGGTGGGTCAGGCGAGGGCACGTCGGAAGGAGGCGCTGGGTGATCGAGCTCGAGGGGGTTCCCGAGCTGATCGACCCGGTCATGGTGGCCGCGTTCGAGGGCTGGAACGATGCCGGCGACGCCGCCTCCACCGCGGTCGCGCATCTGGAGAAGGAGTGGAAGGGCGAGGTGTTCGCGGCGCTGGACGCCGAGGACTACTACGACTTCCAGGTCAACCGTCCCACCGTGTTCATGGACGGCGGCGTGCGCAAGATCACCTGGCCGACGACCAGGTTGTCGGTGGTCCGGGTCGGTGGGGAGAAGCCGCGTGACCTGGTGCTGGTCCGCGGCATCGAACCGTCCATGCGCTGGCGCTCGTTCTGCAACGAGCTGCTCGGCTTCGCGCACGAACTGGGCGTGGAGCTGGTGGTCATCCTGGGCGCCCTGCTCGGCGACACCCCGCACACGCGTCCGGTCCCGATCAGCGGGACCACGTCGGACACGGATCTGGCCCGCCGCATGGACCTGGAGGAGACCAAGTACGAGGGGCCGACGGGCATCGTCGGGATCCTCCAGGAGGCCTGCACGCACGCGGGTGTCCCGGCCGTCTCGCTGTGGGCGGCGGTCCCGCACTATGTGTCGCAGCCGCCGAACCCGAAGGCCACGCTGGCCCTCCTCAACCGTCTGGAGGACCTGCTGGACCTGCGCATTCCGCTGGGCGAGCTGCCGGAGGACGCGCGTGCCTGGCAGGTGGGCGTGGACCAGCTGGCCGCCGAGGACAGCGAGGTCGCGGAGTACGTCCAGACGCTGGAGGAGGCCCGGGACACCGCCGAACTGCCGGAGGCGTCGGGCGAGGCGATCGCCCGCGAGTTCGAGCGGTATCTGCGGCGCCGGGACGGCGGCGGCCCGTCGCCGGGCGGCCACGCCACGGCGGACGGCGGCGACGGCGGCTCGTATCTGCGGGACGGCCCCGGCGGCCGGCCCCGGCCGCCGCGACCGCCGAAGGCGGAGTCGGACGACGGGGACGCCGGGAACGACGTGTCGGAGGAGTGAACGGATCAGGGGCGGTGCGCGTGACGCGCACCGCCCCTGATGCCGTGTCCGGCCGGATGGGTCAGAGAGCCACGCCCAGGAGGGCGTCCACGGCGCGCGAGACGAGGCCGGGGGCACCGATGTCCTCGCCGCCGCGGTCCTGCTGGAGGGCCACCCAGCGGTCGACCGCGGCGAGGGCCGCCGGGGCGTTCAGGTCGTCGGCGAGGGCGTCGCGGATCTCCTCGACGAGCGCGTCCGCGGAGGGGCCGTCGGGACGGGAGACGGCCGCGCGCCAGCGGTCCAGACGCTCGACGGCTTCCTGGAGCACCCGGTCGGTCCACTCCCAGTCGGAGCGGTAGTGGTGGGCGAGGAGCGCGAGGCGGATGGCGGCGGGGTCGACGCCGTCGCGCCTGAGCTGCGAGACGAAGACCAGGTTGCCCTTGGACTTCGACATCTTCTCGCCGTCGAGCGCGACCATGCCGGCGTGGACGTACGCCTTGGCCATGGGGAACTCGCCGGTGAGCACCTGGGCGTGCGAGGCGCCCATCTCGTGGTGCGGGAAGGCGAGATCGGAGCCGCCGCCCTGCACCTCGAAGCCCATGCCGAGGTGGTCCAGGGCGATGGCCACGCACTCGATGTGCCAGCCGGGCCGGCCGCGGCCGAGGGAGCCCCCGTCCCAGCTCGGCTCGCCGTCCCGGGCGGCCATCCACAGCATCGGGTCGAGCGGGTTCTTCTTGCCCGGGCGGTCCGGGTCGCCGCCGCGCTCGGCGGACAGCAGCCGCATGGCCGCCGCGTCGAGGCGGGACACCTCGCCGAAGTGGGGGTCGGACTCGACGGAGAAGTACACGTCCCCGTCGAGCTCGTACGCCGCCCCCAGGTCGCGCAGTCTCTCGACCAGCGGGACGATGCCGGGTATGGCCTCCACGGCGCCGATGTAGTGCCGGGGCGGCAGCATCCGCAGGGCCGTCATGTCCTCACGGAACAGGGCCGTCTCCTGCTCGGCCAGCTCCACCCAGTCGACGTCGTCGCGCTGCGCCCGCTCCAGCAGGGGATCGTCGACGTCGGTCACGTTCTGGACGTAGTGCACCTGGCGCTTGGTGTCGAGCCACACGCGCTGCACGAGGTCGAACGCGTTGTAGGTCGCCGCGTGCCCCATGTGGGTCGCGTCGTACGGCGTGATGCCGCAGACATAGATACGGGCGACGGGACCGGGGTCGAGAGTGACCGGGCCACCGGTCGCGGTGTCGTGGATCCGGAGGTCGCGGCCCTCACCAGGCAGAGCGGGGACCTCGGAAGCGGGCCAGGCATGCATGTCATGAGCGTAACCGGACCGCGGTCCCATCTACGAACCGGACCACCCCGGATGGCCGGTTCACCCCGGTGCTCTCACACAGGCGGCCATGGGATCGCCGGCCACTCCCCGCTCGGCTCGGGGTGTGTGCCGGAGGTGAGCAGCGTGGTCACGCGTGCGCGGGTGGCGTCGAGTTCGGCCGGGGTGATCAGGGCAGCCAGCCGGGCAGCGAGGGGCGCGCCGTCGCGGAGGGTGTCCTTCAGGGCCTTGAGGACGGCCAGGACCTCCGGCGGCAGCCGTTCGCCCGCCCAGCCCCACAGGAGGGTGCGCAGCTTGTTCTCGACGTTGAAGGTGACGCCGTGGTCGATGCCGTAGAGGTGTCCCTCCGGCGTCGGCAGCAGGTGGCCGCCCTTGCGGTCGGCGTTGTTGATCACCGCGTCCAGCACGGCCATCCGGCGCAGCCGCTCGTCGTCGGCGTGCACCAGCAGCGCCGTGCGCCCCTCGCCGACCTCGGCGAAGCCGATCGCCTTCCAGCCGGGGCCGGGTTCCTCGGCGTCCAGCAGCGCGAGCAGTTCGGCTTCCGGGGTCGCCTCGATCCACAGTTGGACCATGCCCTCGCCGTACGGGCCGTCGCGCAGCACGGTGGGCGGCACCACGGACCAGCCGGTCGCCTCGGAGACCTCGTACGCCGCCACCTCACGGGCGGCGAGAGTGCCGTCGGGGAAGTCCCACAGCGGCCGCTCCCCGGCGACCGGCTTGTACACGCAGGACGCCTCCAGGCCGTCGTACGCGACCGTGCAGAACAGCGCCGCGTTGGAGGCCTCGCGGATGCGGCCGCGCACGGTCAGCTCACCCTGGGCGAGCAGTTCCGCGGACTCGGCGCCGGGCTTCACGCTCCGCGGCGGTATCCGTTCTGGCGCGGACATACGTGTCCTTCCGGGTCGAGCGGGAGGCTGCACAGCGGGCACGGCGGCCGCCCGGCGTTGACGACGTCGAGGGCGCGCTTGGCGAAGGCCCTCGCCTGCGCGCCGGTGAGGCGGACCCGCAGCATCGGGGGACCGTTCTCCTCGTCCTGGAGCAGCCGCTCCTCGGCCTCGGCGAGGTCCTCCTCGGACTCCGCGTCGAGCTCGACGAGGGCCTGCGCCTCGACGATCATGCGCTGTTCCTCGCCGTCCCAGGCGAGCGCCATGGTGCCCACCCGGAACTCCTCCTCGATGGGAGTGTCCAGCGGGCCGGTGTCGGAGATCTCGCTGGGCGCCATGGCGGGCACGGCGGCGCTGCCGCCGCTGCGGCGCAGCACCTCGTCCAGCAGTTCGTCCATGCGCTCGGCGAGCGCGGCGACCTGGGTCTTCTCCAGGGCCACGCTGGTCACCCGGGGGCCTGCGGTGGCCTGGAGGAAGAACGTACGGCGCCCGGGCAGTCCGACCGTGCCGGCCACGAAGCGGTCCGGGGGGTCGTAGAGGAACACCTGACGGGACACGTCCTGTCTCCATGGGAATCGTGAGAACGTCTGAATCGGGAAGTCGAGAGCGACCGCTTCACCCTACTGCGGCCGACGATCACGGTGCGCCCGCGCCGCCCCCGACCGGTGCGTCATCGCCTTCCGGCTCCTCGCGCGGCGCCAGGGACGCGAAGTCCCCGGTGTCGCCGAGCCGTACCAGGAAGGGCCGCAACCTGGTGTAGCGGATCGCGGTGACGGAACAGGGTTCGACGGAGATCCTCTGGAAGAGGTCCAGATGAAGGCCGAGCGCGTCCGCGACGAGGGACTTGATGATGTCACCGTGGGAGCACATCAGGTAGACGGCGTCGGCGCCGTGGTCGCGCTCCACGCGCGCGTTCCACTCGCGCACCGCCTCGGCGGCGCGGGTCTGCATCGCGCGCATGGACTCGCCCCCCGGGAACGCTGCCGCCGAGGGATGCGCCTGCACCACCTCCATCAGCGGCTCGTCCTTGAGCTCGGCGAGCTTGCGGCCGGACCAGTCGCCGTAGTGGCACTCGCCGATCCGCTCGTCCGTGTGCGCGGTCAGTTCCGGCCGGGCGTCCAGCAGCGGTCGTACGGTTTCCCGGCAGCGCTGCAGCGGACTGGTGACGACTTCGGCGATCGGCAGTCCGTCGAGCCGCCCCGGCAGCGCCGCGGCCTGCGCGGTGCCGCGTTCGTCCAGGGCGACCCCGGGGGTCCAGCCGGCGAGCAGCCCGGCGGTGTTGGCGGTGGAGCGTCCGTGCCTGACGAGGATCAGCGTGGGCATGCGGCCAGGGTAGGCGTACGGACGCTTCGGGTGGCGACCGGACGAAGGGAGAACACACTCTGTGATCGTCGACTGCGCCGTCTACCGTGACGGCCACCGCACACCGGGCTGCGCCGACCTCTCCGACGCCCTGGCCGCGGCGCGGGCCGCCGGGGGTTTCGTGTGGGTGGGGCTGCACGAGCCGAGCGAGGAGGAGTTCGACCTGGTCACCGAGGAGTTCGCGCTGCATCCCCTGGCGGTCGAGGACGCCCTGAAGGCGCATCAGCGGCCCAAGCTGGAGGTCTACGACGACTCGCTGTTCGTGGTGCTCAAGCCCGTGGTGTACGAGCCGCGCGGCGACGCCGTCTCCACCGGCGAGATCATGATCTTCCTGGGCGACTCGTTCGTGGTGACGGTCCGCCACGGCGAGGGCGACGGGCTTGCCGCCGTACGGCGCCGTCTCGAACAGGAGCCGGAGATACTCGGCCACGGCCCGACCTCCGTGCTGTACGCCATCGCAGACACCGCCGTCGACCACTACCTGGACGTGGCCGCCGAGCTCCAGACGGACCTGGAGGAGCTGGAGGCGGAGGTCTTCGCGCCGGACGGCGGCTCGCGGAACTCCGCCTCACGGATCCATGGCTTCAAACGCCGGATCACGGAGTTCCGGCGGGCGACGGGCCCGCTGGCGCTGCCGATGTCCCGCCTGGGCGGCACCGGCACGAGCCTGTTCACCGCGGCCGTGCCCTTCGTGGACGACAAGGCGCGGCCCTTCTTCCGGGACGTCAGCGACCATCTGACCCGGGTCAACGACTCGGTGGAGAGCCTGGACCGGCTGGTCTCGGACATCCTGTCGGCGCACCTCGCGCAGACCGGCGTCCAGCAGAACGACGACATGCGGAAGATCTCCGCGTGGGCGGCCATGGCCGCGGTGCCCACGATGATCGCCGGTATCTACGGCATGAACTTCGCGCACATGCCGGAGCTGCGCCGGCTCTGGTCCTACCCGGCGGTGATCCTGCTGATGGCCGCTCTGGAGATGGTGCTGTACCGGCTGTTCAAGCGACGGGGCTGGCTGTAGGTCCCGCGTCGCCCGTCAGGCGAACCCGGGCGCCGGGGCGGCGGGCCCGCCGAGGGCGTCGCGGCACTCGGGCATGCGCAGGCTCACCATCCGGCGCCGGCCCACCAGCCGCTCACGGCGTGGATGCCGGCCGCGAGGAGCGCCGACCTGGCCGCGGACCAGCCGAGGATGCGCCCCATCCGGGACATGACGGCGAGGCTGACGTCGCGGTGGACGCGGATCTCGGCGAGCGCGCACGCGTGCAGCGTCCGCTGGATGGTCCGGCCGTACCCGGCGGCGGCGAGGCGCAGCAGTTCCTCGTGACAGTAGGCGAGGTGGTTGTCCTCGTCGTCGGCGATCATCCGCACGTCCGCCCGATGCCGGGGTCGCCGAAGTGCCTGCACAGCGGCCCCATCTGCTCGCAGGCGCGCTGTTCGGTGACCCGGCTGTGGGTCAGGTAGACGACGAGGTCCTCGACGGTGAGCGGCTCGTCGGTGCGGAGCCGCTCGTGCGGAAACCCGATGCCCCGCCGTTCCAGGAGCATCGTGCAGTCCGTCGCCGGGGGCACCGGCACGGGTTCCAGACCGCGCTTGCGCAGCAGGGCACGGAAGATCCGGCCGTGCTTGTCCTCGTCCGCCCCGTGGCGGGCGATCTTCGGGGCGAGGCCGCGCTCGCCCGGCGTACGAGCGCCGCGATCCGGCCGTTCTCCCAGCCGCCCTGCGCCTCCCCGCCGGCCGCGATGGAGCAGAACAGCCGGAAGGACTCGTCGTGGTCGACGATCTCCTGGAACAGGCTTCTGGGCGAAAGCACCGCGGGCCACCTCCCTGCCTGACTGCCGCGCAGCACGAGTCAAATGCGACCGTGCGGGTGCCGCAGCAGGGGTGCGGGCGCACTACGCCGAACGGAGGAGCGCGCGTCGGGCGGCGGGGCGACCGGAACGGGGCCGGACACGGGCGTGACCGCGCGGCGGCGGGCGCGTTGTTCTCCGTGACGGCCGTGGCGGGGAAGACCCCCGAGCCCCCACCACGGCCGCGAAGAGCCACGAACGTACCGCCCGCCGCCCGCCGTGTCGCGGCGGGCGGTCACGCCGACCCTCACGCCAGCCCGGCGCGCTCCAGGGCGTCGGTGCCGGCCCGCAGCGACGCCAGACGCTCCTCCAGCGTGAAGCCCGCGGGAGCGAGGGTCAGCGTGGTCACCCCGGCAGCCGCGTAGGCCTTCATGCGGTCCGCGATCCGGTCGACGGAGCCGAGCAGTGTGGTCTGGTCGATGAGCTGCTGCGGTACGGCGGCCGCGGCGCCCTGCTTGTCGCCCGACAGGTACTTGTCCTGGATCTCGGCGGCCTCTTTCTCGTAGCCCATGCGGCAGGCAAGTTGGTTGTAGAAGTTCTGCTTGCGGCTGCCCATGCCGCCGACGTACAGCGCGGTGTAGGGGCGGAAGGTGTCGGCGAGGCGGGGCACGGCCTTGTCGTCGCCGACGGCCAGCGGCAGGGTCGGGCAGACGTCGAAGCCGTCCAGGGTCATGCCGGCCTTCTCGCGGCCCGCGCGCAGGTACTTGACCGCCGTCTCCTCGAGGTGGTCGGCGGAGGGGAAGATGAGCAGCGCCCCGTCGGCGATCTCGCCGGTCTGCTCCAGGTTCTTCGGGCCGATGGCGGCGATGTAGAGCGGGATGTGTTCGCGCTGCGGGTGCACGGTGAGCTTGATCGGCTTGCCGGGGCCGCCCGGCAGGGGCAGCGTCCAGTGCTCGCCGTCGTACGTCAGCCGCTCCCGCGTCATCGCCCTGCGGACGATCTCGACGTACTCGCGGGTGCGGGCCAGCGGCTTGTCGAACTTCACGCCGTACCAGCCCTCGGACACCTGCGGCCCGGAGACGCCGAGGCCGAGCCGGAAGCGGCCGCCGGACAGCGAGTCCAGCGTGGCGGCCGTCATCGCCGTCATCGCGGGCTGCCGGGCGGGGATCTGGAAGATGGCCGAGCCCACGTCGATGCGCTCGGTCTGCGCGGCGACCCAGGTGAGCACGGTGGCCGCGTCCGAGCCGTAGGCCTCGGCGGCCCAGCACACGGCGTATCCGAGCCGGTCCGCCTCCTGCGCGACGGCCAGGTTGTCCGCGTCCATGCCGGCACCCCAGTAGCCGAGGTTGATCCCGAGCTGCATGCCGTTCCCCTTACCGATCAGTAACGTCCGTTGTGCTGGAACACTAGCGCGGCCCCGCGGCACATGGCAGTGCACGACCTGCGGGACGGCCGGTTCGCGGCGCCGCCCCGGCGGGCGGAGACCGGGTTGTCCACAGGTCACCCACGTACCTGCCGTGGCCAGTAATCTCGGCGACCATGGAGCAGAGGCATCTCGGCCGTACGGGCCTGCGCGTGTCCCGCATCGGCCTCGGCACCCTCACCTGGGGCCGGGACACCGACGAGCACGACGCCGCGGACATGCTGAAGGTGTTCTGGGAGGCGGGCGGCACCCTCGTGGACACGGCGGACGTGTACGGCGACGGAGAGGCCGAGTACCTGCTCGGGCGGCTCATGGACGGCCTCGTGCCCCGCCGTGACCTGGTCGTCTCGACCAAGGCGGGCAGCGTGCCGGACCCGGACCGGCGCTTCGACGGCTCCCGCGGCCATCTGCTGGCCGCGCTGGACGCCTCCCTCGCCCGCCTCGGCACGGACTACGTCGACGTGTGGCACGTCCACGCCTTCGACCCGCACACGCCGCTGGAGGAGACCCTCCACGCGGTCGACCTCGCCGTCGGCAGCGGCCGGGTGCGCTACGCGGGCGTCTCCAACTTCTGCGGCTGGCAGCTGGCCAAGGCGGCGACCTGGCAGCTCGCGGCGCCCGGCGCCCGGACGCGGCTGGCGAGCACGCAGATGGAGTACTCGCTGCTGCAACGCGGCGTGGAGCGCGAGGTGCTGCCCGCCGCGCTGGACCTGGGCGTCGGCCTGCTGCCGTCCTCACCACTGGGCCGCGGCGTGCTGACCGGCAAGTACCGCAACGGGACACCGCCGGACTCGCGGGGCGCCTCGGAGCACCTGGCGCCCTTCGTCGAGCCGTACCTGGACGACACGGCGGGGCGCATCGTGGACGCGGTGTCCACGGCGGCGGACGGGCTGGCGGTGACCCCGCTCGAGGTGGCCCTCGCCTGGGTCCGCGACCGGCCGGGCGTGGCGGCGCCGATCGTCGGTGCCCGCAACGCGCAGCAGCTCACAGCGGTGCTGTCAGTGGAGGCGCTTAGTCTTCCTGACGAGATCTGCCGGGCGCTCGACGACGTGTCGGAGCCCGTGCACCGCTATCCCGATCACGACTGGAGCACGCTGTGAGCACGGAGCCGGAGACCACGGAACAGACGGGGCCTGGCACCCCGGACCCCGGGGCGGACGACGGCCTCCGCCACGACGACCCGGTCGGGGAGGGCGGTACGTCGGGGGGCAGTGCGTCGGGGAACAGCGCGCTGGAAGGCGGGGCGGCCGCGGAGGGGGACACCTCCGGGGCCGGAAGGAGCGCGAGGGGTGGCGCCTCGGAAGCCGATGGGGCCGCGGAAGGCGGCACCTCGGACGGCGGGGCAAGCACGGAAGGCGGTGCCTCCGAGGCCGGTGCGGCCTCGGCTGGGGGCGTCGCTCCGGATGCGGGCGGCGACCCGGAGGACGGCGCGGGCGCCAGTGGCGCGGAGGCGGAACCCTCGGGCGACTCTGACGGCTCTGACAACTCGGGCGGCTCGGACGGGGGCGAGAAGTCCGAGGCCGAGGCCGAGTTGGCGGCTCAGCGGGTCGAGCGGGAACGGATCGAGCAGCGGAAGGCCGAGCGGAAGGGGCCGATCGAGAGCGGCGGCAAGCTCAGCGGCAAGGCTGCCGACCTGCTGGCCGCCGTGCGGGCCGTGGAGAGTGGTGAGAAGCCCTCGGCCACCGTCTTCGCCGAGCCCGAGCCCGCACCGCGCCGTGCCGCCCCCGAACCGGCACCGCGGCCGAGGACCGTGCCGCCCGAGGCCGCCACCGCGCCCGCCGGGTCGGCGCCGGAGACCGTCCAGGCGGTGCGCCGGGTGCTGGCCCAAGGCGGTGCCCCGGAGACGCTCGCCCCCCAGGTCGCCGCGGCCCTCGGCGAGGCCGCGGAGGAGCGACTACACGCCGACCCCTGGCAGTTGCTGCACGTCACCGGCGTGCGGCCGGAGCAGGCCGACGGATTCGCGCGCGCCCTGCTCGGCGCGGAGTGCGGCCCTGACGACGAGCGCCGCGGCCGGGCGTTCACCGTGTGGCTGCTGGAGCAGGCCGCCCTCGCCGGGCACACGGCCCTGGAAGCCCCGGCCCTGACCGCCGCCCTGGCCCAGCGGGCGGTGCCCGACCCCGAAGCGGCCTTGAACGGCACGCTGGCGGAGGGCGAGGCCTTGGTGTTCCAGGACGCCCTGGACGACGCCCCGGCCACCGAGGAGGCGGACGAGGACGGCGAGCGTCCGGTGCGCGTCCTCGTCGGACTGGAGCGGTACGCGCTCGCCGAGGAGAGTCTGGCCGACGGACTCGCCCGCCTGATCAACTCCGCGCCGAAGGAAGGCGGTTCCGCGTCGGACTGGGAGCGGGCCGCCGCCTCCGCCGAGGGCTCCGCCGCCGAGTTGCTCCGCGCCGTCGCCGGGCACGGACTGGTACTGCACACCGGCGGGGAGGCGTCCCGCGTCGAGCCCGCGCGGCTGCTGGGCGAGGCGGGTCGCCTCGGGCTGCGCGCCTGGGCCGCCGCCCACAGCCCGCTCGGCCGGGACGGCTTCGGGCAGCTCCTCCGGCGGCTCCCGCGGGAGCAGGAGCCCTCGGAGGCGCCCGCGCCCCCCGTCGCCACGGTGGCCGGACTGCTGTCCGGCGCCGAGGGCCCCGGCCGGGACGAGGACGGTTCGCTCGCGCTGGACCTCCTCGTCGTGCTCGACGCTCCCCAACTGGACGTGGAGACGGCGGCGCTGCTGGTCGAGTCGCTGCCGGACGGGGCGCGGCTGGTGCTGGCCGGGGATCCGGCGGTGCTGTGGTCCGTGGGCCCTGGACGGGTGTTCGCGGATCTGCTGGCGGCGCGGGTGTGCCCGCAGATCGCCTCGCGCCTGCCGGATCCGGGCCCGCTGGGCGAACTGGTCTCCGGTATCGGCGCCGGCGAGCTGAACCAGGTGGCGGCGCCCGGCAAGGAGGTCGTGATCGTCCCGGTGCGGGAGGCGGGCGAGGCCGTGCACCGGACCGTGCAGCTCGTCGCGGACTCGGTGCCGCGGGCGATCGGCGTCCCGGCCGAGCAGACCGTGGTGATCACCCCAGGTCACGGCGGCGCGGCCGGCACGCGTGCGCTGAACGCGGCGCTGAAGGAGCGGCTCAACCCGGGCCCCGGCCGCTTCGGCGGTTTCGACCCCGGCGACCGGATCGCCTACTCCCCCGCTCCGGGCCGTACGCTGCCCGGTCAGGTGGTGAAGGCCGACGCCGAGGGGCTGCACCTGTCCTGCTCGGGCGCCCACGTGGTGGTCCCGAAGGAGCGGGTGGAGACGCAGCTGCGGCACGGGTGGGCGCTGACCGCGCACCAGGCCGTGGGCGGCCGGTGGCCCGCGGTGGTCGTCGTGCTGCCCGGCGACGCGGCGCAGGCGCTCAGCCGCCCGTGGGTCTACACGGCGTTCAGCCGGGCCGCCCGGCATCTGTCCGTGGTGCACGGCGTGGAGCAAGCACTGCCCCGTGCCGTCGCCGAGATCCCGGCCAGGCCCCGTACGACCCGTCTGCCCGCCCTGCTCCAGCCGTCGGCGCAGGACCCCGGGACACAGGAGCGGACGGCCGGCTGACATCCCAGAACTCCTGGAACTCCCAGAACTCCGGGAACACACGCCTCGGCCGCCGCGGATCCGCCCGGCGTGCGACCGGGCGGACCGGCGAGTGCCGGTCCCCCCACGGCGTCAACGGTCGTTCGCGTCCAGCGGTTCAAGGTCCTCATCGTCGAGCGGCGCGTTGAAGTCGTCCTCGTCGAGATCCTCGTCCTCGTCGAGGTCGTCGTCCAGCTCGTCGTCCTCGTCGTCGAAGACCGCGCTGACGTCGAAGCGGCAGACGACCCGCTCCGGGTCGACGTGCTCGAAGGGGGCGTCCAGCCAGTCGCCCGGGTCGGCGGGCTCGTCCGCGGCGGTGACCCACAAAGTGGAGTCGCCCTCCTCCAGGCCGAACTCCTTGTGCCGGGAGGCGACCTCGTCCGGTTCGAATTCGCCGAACAGGACGCCGATCGCCCCGTGCACCGTGCCGGAGGCGTCCCCTGCGGTGCCCAGGACGCCCTCGGAGTCCGCGGCCTCCACCCGCTGGGCCTGAGCCAGCAGCCGCTGCGGCTCGGCCACGGCGTAGTCGCGGCGGATCAGCACGCTGATCGCGTTCGGCTCCTCGGGACCCGTATACGGCGGCAGCGAGTCGTCACCGGGGATCTCGAAGGGCGTGACCTCGTCGTAGCGGTCGTAGAGCAGTTCGTCGTACGCCTCCGCCGCCGCGGCCAGCTGGTTGAACGCCTCGTAGACGGCCGGGTCTTCGTCCCCCGACCTGCGTTCGACCGCGGCCAGGTGGCGGTCGAGCGCGGTCTTGACCGCCTCGGCGGCGGCGCGTACCTCGGCAGCGGTGGGCTGCGCAGCATCAGACATAGTGCAGACGCTATCCGTACCGGGCCCCAGCCCGCACAATAGATGCGATGCCGGAATACGAATTTGTCGACGTGTACGTCCCGCGCGGGGTGTCCCGCAAGGAGACGGCACGTCTACTGACGGACCACGCCGAGTACGGACACTGGGAGTTGTACCGTCTGAGCCTGCTGCGCGACGGCAGCCGCAGGGTGCGGTTGCGCCGGCGGATCATTCGCCAGGTGCGCGCCACGTGGTGAGCTGAGGCGGCCGACCGAGCCACAGCGGGCCCCGCCGACGCGGGGCCCGCTGTGTCATGCACATCGCCGTTTTCGGGCTACCTGGCGGAGGCCCGTGCCTTGCGGTACAGCACCGCACCCGCGAGCAGCGCGCCCGCGCCCACCGGCAGCACGGTGCCCATCGGCAGTTCGCTGCCGGTGTGGGCGAGCTGCGCATGGCTGCTGGTCGCGGCGACGGACTGCGCCTCCGGCTGGTTCACCCGCGTCGAACCACCGGGGGTGCTGCCACCGCCCTGGGAGGGCGGCGTGGCCGGGGTAACGGGGGTGCCAGGTGTGCCAGGTGTGCCGGGCTGACCCGGAGTACCCGGGTGACTGGGCGTGCCGGGCGTACTCGGATGCCCCGGGGTCCCGGGGTGGCCCGGGTGACCCGGGTGCCTCGGTTTGCCGGGCGGGTTCTCCCGGTCGCCGCCGGGAGGCGTGACACGGCTCCCGCCGCCGTTGGCGCAGTGGTTGCCCATGGCCGGGTTGGCCACACCGATCACGTCGACGCTGTTGCCGCAGACGTTGACGGGGACGTCGACCGGCACCTGCACCGTGTTGCCGGAGCCGACGCCCGGCGAGCCGCTGGTGCGCCCCTCGGCGTGGGAGCCTCCGTTGTTCCCGGACGCGCTGCCGCCGTGCTGGGCGCAGGTGTTGCCCGCCGCCGGGTTGAGCAGACCGACGACGTTGATCGTGTTGCCGCAGACGTTCACCGGTACGTGCACCGGCACCTGCACCGTGTTGCCGGACAGCACGCCCGGCGAGCCGGCCGCGGCGCCGGACGCGCTCGCGTCGGCGTGGGCGTAGCCGCTGGCCGCGGCGATCACGCCGGTGGCTGCGGCCACCGTCATCAGGCCCTTGCGGGTGACCTGTCGCATTTACTGAATCCCTGCCTTCGACCTTCACGAACCTTCCGGAACACGCGGTCGCATCCGTCGGAATTCCGCCGTCGCGACCGCGCCGATAAACCGGTCGATCCCGGAGCGCATGGCGGGCGCTCCGGGGCCGACGGGTTCAGACCCCCACGGAGTAGATGGAGTCAGACCCTCACGGGGCGGGGCACAACGTCAGTGGTTGACGCAGGCGTTGCCGAAGGCGGGGTTCAGCAGCCCGATCACCGAGATCGTGTTGCCGCACACGTTCACCGGCACGTGAACGGGCACCTGGATGACGTTGCCGGAAAGAACACCCGGGGACTGCACGGCAGCACCCTGGGCGCCCGAGTCGGCGGCGGCCATCCCGGCGCCCGCGAGAACCAGTCCACCAGTGGCGACCGCGGCAGCGACGACCTTCTTGATCATTATTCCTCCTCGTTGACAAAGGCGATCTCATGTTGCTGATCGCATCACCTGTAACGAGGAGGAACTAATCGGGATACGAGCTTATGGTCGCATTCACTCTTCCGGTCATTCCCGCACGCCCGGTCGATTACCGGGGTCAATCCGTTGATGACGAATGCGGGCGAACTCAGGACGCGTCGATGAACCGGTCGAGCACGCGCACGCCGAACTTCAGGCCGTCCACCGGCACCCGCTCGTCCACGCCGTGGAACATGCCCGCGAAGTCCAGCTCCGGCGGCAGCTTCAGCGGCGCGAAGCCGAAGCCCCGGATGCCCAGGTCGTCGAAGGACTTGGCGTCGGTGCCTCCGGAGAGCATGTACGGAATGGCCTTCGCGGCCGGGTCCTCGGCCACCAGCGCGGACTGCATCGCGTCCACCAGGGCCCCGTCGAAGGTGGTCTCGACGGCCTTGTCGGAGTGCACGTCCTCGCGCTTGACCTTCGGTCCCAGGATCCGGTCGAGGTCGGCGAGGAACTCCTCCTCGAAGCCGGGCAGGAACCGCCCGTCGACGTGCGCGGTGGCCTCGCCCGGGATGACGTTGACCTTGTAACCGGCGCCCAGCTGCGTGGGGTTGGCGGTGTTGCTCAGGGTGGCGCCGATGAGCTTGGCGATGCCGCCGAGCTTCGCGATCGTGCCGTCCATGTCCTCCGGGTCGAGCTTGGTGCCGAGCGCGTCGCCGAGTTCGTCCAGGAAGGCGCGGGTGGTCTTGGTCACCCGCACCGGGAACCTGTGCCGCCCGAGCCGGGCCACGGCCTCCGACAGCTCGGTGATCGCGTTGTCCCGGTGGATCATCGAGCCGTGCCCCGCGGTGCCGGCCACGGTCAGCTTCATCCAGTGCATGCCCTTCTCGGCCGTCTGGATCAGGTACAGCCGCCGCTGTTCGCTGACGGTGAAGGAGAACCCGCCGACCTCGCTGATCGCCTCGGTGACCCCCTCGAACAGGTCCGGGTGGTTGTCCACCAGGTACCGGGCACCGTACGTGCCGCCCGCCTCCTCGTCGGCGAGGAAGGCGAGCACGATGTCCCGCGGGGGCCTGCGGCCGCTGCGCAGCCGGTCGCGCACGACCGCCAGCGTCATCGCGTCCATGTCCTTCATGTCGACCGCGCCGCGGCCCCACACGCACCCGTCCGCGACCTCCCCGGAGAAGGGGTGGTGGGTCCAGTCGTCGGCGTTGGCCGGTACGACGTCGGTGTGGCCGTGGATCAGCAGCGCCGGCCGGGAGGGGTCCTCGCCCTCGATGCGGGCCACCGTCGAGGCCCGGCCCGGGTGCGACTCGAAGATCTTCGGCTCCAGGCCCACCTCGGCGAGCTTCTCGGCGACGTACTCGGCCGCCCTGCGCTCACCCGGTCCCGAGTGGTCGCCGTAGTTGCTGGTGTCGATCTGGATCAGTTCGCGGCAGAGGTCCACGACCTCGTCCTCGCCGGTGACGCCCCTGGCCGTGCCCGTCTCGCTCACGCTGCTTCCTCCCGCTGTGTGCTGGTGGCCACCCCGTGTGCCGGTGGTCCACTCATCCTCCCCCTCCCCCGCGCCAACCCCAAGAGAGCCCCGGGCCCCGCCCGCCGCCGCCCGCCCCCGGCTCGCCCGCGCGCGGCCTCCTGGGACGGGCCGGGTGATCGGGCCTGCCCGAAAGCCTGGTAATGTTTCCTTCGTCGCTGCGGGAAGGCTCGCACGACAGACACCCCGTCCGGGTGGCGGAATGGCAGACGCGCTAGCTTGAGGTGCTAGTGCCCTTTATCGGGCGTGGGGGTTCAAGTCCCCCCTCGGACACCACCGGAAAACGGTGTCGACCAGTATCGGTCGGCACCGTTTTTTCGCGTTCCCACCGCATGCCGCACGTCGTCCCAGGGCTACACGTGCGCCGCCGCCATGTGGTCCGTGAACCAGTCCCGGGCCAGGTCGGTCACCGTCTCCAGGGCTCCGGGCTCCTCGAAGAGATGGGTGGCGCCGGGGACGACGCCGAGGTGGCTTTCGCAGCGCAGACGGGACTGCGCCTGACGGTTGAGGTCGAGGACGACGGTGTCGGCGCCGCCGACGATGAGCAGGGTGGGGGCGGTCACGTCCGGCAGGCGCGGCCCGGCGAGGTCCGGACGGCCGCCTCGGGAGACCACGGCGGCTATGTGCGCGCCGGGTTCCGCCGCGGCCCAGAGGGCGGCGGCCGCGCCGGTGCTGGCGCCGAAGTAGCCGACCGCCATCCGCTCGACGCCGGGCCGGCCGCGCAGCCAGCCGGTGGCTGCGGTGAGCCGGGCGGCCAGCAGCGTGGTGTCGAACACGTTGGCCCGCTCCCGCGCCTCCTCCTCGGTGAGCAGGTCGAACAGGAGAGTGCCGAGGCCGGCCCGGTTCAGGCCCTCGGCGACGAAGCGGTTGCGCGGGCTGTGCCGTCCGCTGCCGCTGCCGTGCGCGAAGACCACGATGCCGACGACCTCGGGGGGCACCGTCAGATGGCCGCCGAGCCGCACGGCGCCGGCCGCCACCTCCACCTCCCGGTCGGTGGGGAACCGGTGCGAGCGGCCCGCCGCCCGGCGGAGGCAGGCGACGACGTCCTCGTCGTCGAGCTGGGCGAAGTCGGCGTAGAACTGGCCGACCGCGAAGAAGTCCGGCGGGGTGGCCAGGCACACCAGCTCGTCGGCCTCGCCGCCGAGCCGGTGCGTCCAGTCCGGCGGTGCGACGGGGACCGCCAGCACGGTCCGCGCGGCCCCGCGGGCGCGTACCGTCCGGCAGGCCGCCCGCGCCGTCGAGCCGGTGGCCACGCCGTCGTCGACGACCACGACGGTCCGCCCCGCGACCGCGACCGGTGGCCGTTCGCCCCGGTAGTGCTCGGCACGCCGCTGGAGCTCGTCGCGCTCGCGCTCCTCGACGCGCGCGAGTTCCCCGGGTGTGACGCGTGCCTCACGCAGCACGTCCTCGCCGAGCACGCGTACGCCGTCCTCGCCGATCGCCCCCATGCCCAGCTCCGGGTGGAAGGGCACGCCCAGTTTCCGTACCAGGCACACGTCCAGCGGGGCGCCGAGCGCCTCCGCGACGACCTCGGCCACGGGGACGCCGCCGCGGGGCAGGCCGAGCACCACGACGTCCTGGCCGGTGAGGTGTTCCAGGCGGGCGGCCAGCCGCCGTCCCGCGTCGAGACGGTCCGTGAAGAGCACCGTTCGGCTCCTTCACTCCCTCGATGTCCACAGGGGAACGGGAGGCGTCGCCTCCGGCGCTCCCACCGCGTCGATGTCGCCCGCGGCGGCGCGCAGAAGCTCGCGACCCAGCGCGATCAGCGCACGGCCGGCCGCGAGTTCGTCGCCGATCTCGGGCACCGCCATGTCGTACGGATTGCGGCGGGCCTCCGCCCGGGTCTCCAGGACGTTGTCGCCGGTGTCCAGGACGATCCGGGCCGTGGTGTCCGGATCGTGTTCGGACAGATACAGATTGAGCCGCCACTCCTTGACGGACGGAGGCCGGCTGCCGACGGGTCGAGTCATCGTCCGTGTCTCCTCAACTCCGGTGGGAGGCAAGGCCACACTGTCGAGGCGACGAGTGACCCGGCGTGGCCTCCGTCTTCCACTGTGCCCCCGTCGCGCCCGTGCCGCACGGCCGCGACGGGGGAAGCGGGCGTACCGGGGGCGGGCGGGTGCGCCGCCGCGGGCAGAATGGGGAGCATGACCACGCGTTCCTGCCCGTGCGGGCTGCCCGAGCCGTACGAGAGGTGCTGCGGCCGCTACCACGGTGGTGCCGCCGCCGCGCCGACCGCCGAAGCGCTGATGCGGTCCCGGTACTGCGCCTTCGTGCGGCGGGACGCGGGGTATCTGCTGCGGACCTGGCACCCGCGGACCCGGCCGGCGCGGCTCGGCCTGGATCCCGGGATGCGCTGGACGGGGCTGGAGATCCTCGGCGCGACGGACGGCTCGGCGTTCCACGGCACCGGGACGGTGACGTTCCGGGCGTCCTACCGGGGTGGCTCGCTGCTCGAACGCAGCCGGTTCGAGCGGGTCGACGGGGCGTGGGTGTACGTGGACGGGGACTTCCCCGAGCAGTGAAGACGGGCCGAGCTACGGCGCCAGGACGTCCAGTTCCTGGAGGGCCCCGACGGTGATCTCGCGGGTCAGCCGCTCGGCCTGGTCCGCGTCGCGGGCCCGGACCGCCTCGGCGAGCTGGACGTGGAGGGTGACGGCGGCGGGGTCGGGCTCCTCGAACATGACCTCGTGGTGGGTGCGGCCCGCCAGGACCTCGGCGACGACGTCGCCGAGGCGGGCGAACATCTCGTTCCCGGAGGCGCTGAGGATCACCCGGTGGAAGGCGATGTCGTGGACCAGGTACGCCTGAAGCCGGTGGTGGCCGCGCGAGTTGGCCACCATGCCCAGGGCGCACTCGGTGAGTTCGGCGCACTGCTCGGGGGTGGCCAGCCGGGCGGCCAGACCCGCGGCGACCGGTTCGACGGCGGAGCGCAGCACGGTCAGCGACCGCAGCTGCCGGGGCCGGTCGGCGCCGGCCAGGCGCCAGCGGATGACCTGCGGGTCGTAGACGTTCCACTCGGCCTGGGGGAGCACGGTCACGCCGACGCGGCGGCGCGAGGCGACCAGGTGCATGGACTCCAGGACACGGACCGCCTCGCGCATCACGGAGCGTGACACGTCGAAGCGCTGCGCCAGTTCGTCGGTGCGCAGCACGCTGCCCGGCGGATACTCGCCCGCGGTGATGGCGGGGCCGAGGGTGTCCAGTACGCGGCCGTGCAGCCCTCGGCCCGGTGTGCTCATGCACTCAGAGTACGGGGCGGATCACGATCCCAAAAAGTCAGACTTATATGTCACAGACCCTTGAATTAGTCGTACCTATGCGTTTCAGTGTGGCGAACGCCGGATGTCGGCGTCCCATGTCGAGGAAGACAGCGAGGCAGTGATGCGCACCCCCCACGTCGTCGTGGTGATGGGCGTCGCCGGCACGGGCAAGACCACGATCGGTCCCCTGCTCGCCGCCCGGCTCGGCGTCCCGTACGCCGAGGGCGACGACTTCCACCCGCAGGCCAACATCGCCAAGATGACGGCCGGGATCCCGCTCGGCGACGAGGACCGGTGGCCGTGGCTCGACGCCATCGGCACCTGGGCCCACGGGCGGGCGGGGCTGGGCGGGGTGGTGAGCAGCTCGGCGCTGAAGCGGTCGTACCGCGACCGGCTGCGGGCCGCGGCTCCCGGCGTCGTCTTCGTGCACCTGACGGGCGACCGGAAGCTCATCGAGGACCGGATGGCGCACCGCCAGGGTCACTTCATGCCGACGGCGCTACTGGATTCCCAGTTCGCCACGCTGCAGCCGCTCCAGCGGGACGAGAGGGGCGTCGTGGTCGACGTCTCCGGGTCGCCCGAGGAGATCACCGCACGCGCGGTGGCCGCGCTGGACGGCCTCGACAGCTCCACGCAGTCCTGCGAGGAGCCGCGGCCGTGAGCCCCGGCGCTTCTCCCCCACGCTCGCCGGCTGCGGCACACCTCTCCCCACCGTCCCTCTTCACCTGCAAGGGAACACCGTGACCAGACTCAGCGTCGAGATGCTGGCAGCGGACGCGCCCCCGCCGATCACCTCGGCCGGCCACGCCCAGCTCGGCATCGCCGTCCTCGCGGGCATCGCCGTCATCGTCCTGCTCATCACCAGGTTCAAGCTGCACGCCTTCCTGTCCCTGACCATCGGATCGCTGGTGCTCGGCGCGGTCGCCGGGGCACCGCTCGACAAGGCGATCGCCAGCTTCACCGCCGGCCTGGGCTCCACCGTCGCCGGCGTGGGCGTGCTGATCGCCCTCGGCGCGATCCTCGGCAAGCTGCTCGCCGACTCCGGCGGCGCCGACCAGGTCGTCGACACGATCCTGGCGAAGGCCAAAGGCCGGGCGATGCCGTGGGCGATGGTGCTGATCGCCTCCGTGATCGGTCTGCCGCTGTTCTTCGAGGTCGGCATCGTGCTGCTGATCCCGGTCGTACTGATGGTGGCCAAGCGCGGCAACTACTCCCTGATGCGCATCGGGGTGCCGGCGCTGGCCGGTCTGTCCGTGATGCACGGCCTGATCCCGCCGCACCCCGGCCCGCTGGTCGCCATCGACGCGGTCAAGGCCAACCTGGGCGTGACGCTGGCGCTCGGCATCCTCGTCGCCGTACCGACGGTGATCATCGCCGGTCCGCTGTTCGCCAAGGTCGCGGCCCGCTGGGTGGACGTCCCCGTTCCGGACCGGATGCTGCCCCAGCGCCCGTCGGAGGAACTCGAGCGGCGTCCGGGCTTCGGCGCCACGCTGGCCACGGTGCTGCTCCCGGTGGTGCTGATGCTGGCCAAGGCCCTGGTCGACATCGTCGTGGACGACCCGGCGAACATGACCCAGCGTGTCTTCGACGTCATCGGCTCCCCGATGATCGCGCTGCTCGCCGCCGTGCTCGTCGGCGTCTTCACGCTGGGGATGCCGGCCGGGTTCAGCAAGGAGCGGATCTCCTCGACCGTCGAGAAGGGCCTCATGCCGATCGCCGGCATCCTGCTGATCGTGGGCGCGGGCGGCGGCTTCAAGCAGACGCTGATCGACGCCGGGGTGGGCCAGATGGTCCTGGACATCTCCAAGGACTGGTCGATACCGGCGCTGCTGCTGGCCTGGCTGATCGCGGTGGCGATCCGGCTCGCGACCGGTTCGGCGACCGTGGCGACCATCTCGGCGGCCGGTCTGGTCGCCCCGCTCGCGGCCGACATGTCGACCACCCACGCCGCCCTGCTGGTGCTGGCCGTCGGCGCCGGCTCGCTGTTCTTCAGCCATGTCAACGACGCCGGGTTCTGGCTGGTGAAGGAGTACTTCGGGCTGAGCGTCGGCCAGACGATCAAGAGCTGGTCGGTCATGGAGACGATCATCTCGGTGGTGGCGGGAGCCCTGGTCCTGCTGCTGTCCCTGGTGATCTAGCGGTACGCCATCGACGGCGGCCGTGACCGGGCACCGCCCGGTC
>NZ_JBEYTS010000009.1:0-203025 GCF_040643155.1 Streptomyces sp. NPDC047453
ACCCCGGTCAGCTACCTCGCCGGACTTCACTTACGCGGCGCGGTCATCTGGCTCCGCAGCCTCACATGAAGATCTCAACTCGGCACAGACCCTAGGCCTTCCGGGCCAGCCCGGCGGCGATGAGGCGCTCCCAGACGGTGAGTTCCCGTTCGCCGTTGCCCTTCCACGGGCCTTCGGTCACGTCGGGACGCCACAGGGGTGCGGGGACGATCCCGGGGTCGAGGATCTCCAGGCCGTCCAGCAGGGATTCGATCTCCTCGTCGGTGCGCCACCGGCCGCGGCCGAAGGTCTGCTGGAGGACTCCCTCGGCCTCCGCTGTCTCCGCGTTGTTGCCGGAACGGAAGTGGCTGACGAAGAAGTAGCTCCCCGAGGGCACCTGGTCGCGCCAGTAGCGGACGATTCCGGCCGGGTCCTCCTCGTCGTTGACGTGGTGGAGGATGGCGCTGAACACGACGGCGACGGGGCGATCGAAGTCGATCAGCTCCAGGGTGTGCGGGTGGGTACGGACGTCCTCGGGGTTCCGTACGTCGACCGGGACGACGCGGGTCCGGTCGTTCTCCTCCAGCAGTGCCCGACCGTGGACCAGCACTTGGGGGTCGGTGTCGACGTACACGACCCGGGACTCCGGAGCGTGGCGTTGTGCGACCTGGTGGACGTTGTCGGCGGTCGGAAGACCACTGCCCAGGTCGATGAACTGCCGTACGTCGGTGGTCGTCACGATCTCCCCGACCGCCCGGGTCAGAGCCGCACGGTTGGCGAAGGCGATGGCCACCGAACCAGGAAGGTCTCGTTTGAACACGTCGCCGATCTCCCGGTCCACGGCGTAGTTGTCCTTGCCGCCGAGCAGGTAGTCGTAGACGCGGGCGATGCTGGGCTTGGTGGAGTCGATGGAGGAGCCTTCATCCGTCATGGCGACCATCCTGCCCGCGACGTCGCCCGCTGACCATCACTTTCGGTCGGTCCACAGCCAATCGGCTCGACCTCAGTGCGGCAGACGTCCGGTCCTCGTCATACGACAGCACCACTGCTGCCCGCCGGCCGTTGGAAGGCCCGTGGCGTCCACACCGAGGCGGATGAGGAGAACTGGGTCGGCTTGGTCCAGCTCCTTCCCATGGGCGTCTGAGCGAGCAGCGGCTCCAAACGAAGCGGTCACGTGTCGCGCGCGAGGTTGTGCAGATGGGCGAGTTCGCGCGGCGCGCTGGGGGCAGCGTGCGCGAGGGCCAGGACGGCACCCGCCGTGACTCGCTCTACTACAGCGTGCTCGCGGACGAGTGGCCATCCTTGCGCGACAAACTGCTCACCAGGGGCGCGGCCAAAGCCACCGTCTGATAGCGCAGTTGCCTGTCATGGGGCGAGGAGGACTCGCTCATTGGTCGGCGTCGTAGGTGAACTCGTCCGGCCTGAAAACGCGATCGCATAGCGCGTCGCCCTCTGCATACACTGACGGGCATGGCATGCCGCATCAGTGAGTTGGTCATCAACGCCGCCGACCCCGACCGGCTGGCCGCCTTCTGGAGCGAGGTCCTCGGCTACGTCGAACTCGGCCGGGAAGACGACGGAAGCATCGAGATCGGGCCGCCCGACGCCGGCTTCGGCGGCCCGCAGCCCACCCTCGTCCTCAGCCCCAGCAGCAACCCGCGGACCGGGAAGCTCCCACTGCACATCGACGTCAACCCCACCGACCGCGACCAGGACGCCGAGCTGGAGCGGCTGCTCACTCTCGGCGCCAGGCCCGTCGACGTCGGCCAGACCGGCGCCGAGAACTGGCACGTCCTGGCCGACCCGGAGGGCAACGAATTCTGCCTCCTGCACACTAGGCTCCAGCCCCTCTGACCACGTGCGTGCTGGCGCCGAGCCGCTCGGACGTTCGAGTGAGGCCGGGGGATTGCCCGTCGGTGTCAGTGCCCGAGCTTGCGCTTGAGTTCCGCCTTTCTCATCGACGGGCCGCAGCGCATGTTGAGGCGGCGCGCCCACGCGTAGAGGTCGTAGGTGGGGCTGTTGGCACCGGAGCGACGAGTCCCAGTACGCCGAGGTCCCTGACTACGGACCCGCCCTGGGGATGTGGACCGAAGGCCGGCACCAGTGGCTCGTGCTCTCCAGCCGCAGCATCAGCACCGCCACCGGGAGCGGCCACTACATCCAACGTCGACCGCCCCGACGTCGCCGTCAAGGTCATCCAGCGAGTCACCGCACAAGGCACGACCCACCGACAGCGGGTCGGGTCGGGAGGTTGTGAGGAGCACCTCCTCCCGCTTATTGTCGTCTTGACGATAAGTGGGGGAAGGGGCTTCTGTATGACCACGACGACGGTGAGCAAGCGCGCCGCGACCGGAGCGCTGATCGGGCTCGCCCTCGGGGACGCCCTCGGCTTCCCGACCGAGTTCAACGACGTGCCCTCGATCCTCGGCAAGTGCGGTCCCTGGCGGGAGATGGAGCTGCCGAAGCGCGCGTTCGTCTCCGACGACACGCAGATGACCCTCGCCCTCGGACACGCACTCAGGACCGCCATGGACCGCGGCCTGCTCACCTCGAAGCGGCTGGAGCGGCCGCTTCGCGAGGAGTTCGTCGACTGGTACCAGTCGCCGGAGAACAACCGGGCCCCGGGCAGGACCTGCATGACCGCCTGTCATCGGCTGAAGGTGGACGGACGGGCCTGGCAGGAGGCCAGCCAGATCGGCTCCAAGGGCTGTGGCGCCAACATGCGCGTGGCCCCCATAGGGCTCGCGCCTGGACTCAGCGACGAACAGCGCGCCGGTGCCGCCCAGTTGCAGTCCGCGCTCACCCACGGCCACCCGACGGCCCTGGCAGCCTCGGACCTCACCGCCCGCGCAGTGCACCTGCTCGCCCAGGGCGCCGACCCCGTGGGACTCGTCGGCCGACTGCGGTCGTACGCCTGCGGCAACCGCACCCGCTACCACCACACCTGGCTCGGTGACCTGTGGACCCGCTCCCAGGACCCGACCCCCGAGCACTTCATCGCGCGCGGCTGGGACGAGTGCCTGGAGACCCTCGACCGGCTCCAGGAGGCCGTGCGCACCGTCTCACCGGAGACCGACCCGTGCCTGGCCACCGGTGCGGGCTGGATCGCCGAAGAGGCCTTCGCCACCGGCCTGTTGTGCTTCCTGCTCTTCCCCGACGAGCCTGTCACCGCCCTTCGCCGAGCCGCCTGCTCCTCCGGCGACTCGGACTCGATCG
Organism: Streptomyces sp. NPDC047453; assembly: GCF_040643155.1. Classification (NCBI taxonomy): domain Bacteria; kingdom Bacillati; phylum Actinomycetota; class Actinomycetes; order Kitasatosporales; family Streptomycetaceae; genus Streptomyces; species Streptomyces sp. NPDC047453. The sequence continues at coordinate 3,196 of NZ_JBEYTS010000009.1, forward strand.
CCTGCCTCACCGGCGCCTTCGCGGGCGCCTGGCTGGGCGCGGACGCCTGGCCCGCTCAGTGGGCCGACCGGATCGAGTACCGGGCCGAGCTGCTGGCCCTGGGAGAGCTCTGGGACGCCTAGGGAGGGTCGTCAGGAAGTCGCGCAGCAAGACAGCCGCGCGAGCCGTCGCCCGATCCACGGCGGCCACGAAGGTACGCACAGCATCGAGATCCCCACCGGCCAGGCCATTGGTACAACGAATGGTTGTGGTCTCCCCGCCGATCGGTTGTTTGATCCCGACGTCCGCCACTCGGTTTGATGCCGATGGTCAGCGTGTGGTTGTTCAGATCGGCGAGAGGCGCTTCGGGTATGGCAGGTCGGCGGGGGCTGGGGCGGCGGTTCGGGTGGTTGTGGGCGGCGTACGCGGTCAGCTCGTACGGCACCGGGCTCGGGTTCGGTGCGTTTCCCTTGATCGCGGTCCTCGTGCTGCACTCCGGTCCGACCCAGGTGGCGGCGCTGTCGGCTGCGGGGCGGGCCGTGGGGGCGGTACTGGCGGTGCCACTCGGTCCGTGGGTGGAGTTCCGCCGTAAGCGGCCCGTCATGATCACGATGGACCTGATCCGGTTCACGGCTCTGATGAGCGTCCCTGCGGCGTTCGCGCTCGGCCGGCTCAGCTTCGCCCAGCTCCTCGTGGTCTCCGTCGTCGTCGGCGCGGCCAACATCGCCTTCACCGCGGCCAGCGGTGCGTATCTGAAGGCGCTCCTGCCACCGGAGGACCTGCTCGTCGCGAACAGCCGGTTCGAGTCCACGACGTGGACCGCGACCATGGTCGGACCACCGCTCGGCGGCGCCGCGATCGGGCTGTTCGGCCCGGTGACGACCGTGATGGCCGATGCGGTCAGCTACCTGCTCTCCGCGCTGGGCATCCGCGCCATCGGAGGGACGGAACCGCGCCCCACGCGGACCGGTGCACCGCGGCTGCGAGCCGGCGATCTGCTCGAAGGATGGCGTCATATCCTTGCCCACCCCGCGCTGCGTCCGCTGTTCTTCAACACGATCGCGGTCAACGGCCTGATCATGGCCTCCGAACCGCTGCTCGCCGTACTTCTCCTGGGCCGCCTCGGATTCGCACCCTGGCAGTACGGTCTGGTGTTCGCGGTCCCTTGCGTCGGTGGCCTCGTCGGCTCACGCCTGGCGCGCCGACTCGTGGCGCGGTCCGGGCAGCGCAGGGTGATGCTGACCTTCGGGGTACTGCGTGCGTGCTGGCCTGTCGGATTGGCGTTCGTCCAACCCGGCGTCTCCGGGATGGTGCTCGTCATGGCCGTTCAACTCGGCCTTGTGACCTGTTGCGGGGTGTTCAACCCGGTCCTGGCCACCTACCGGCTCCACCACACCGACCCGGACCGGGTCGCCCGCACCCTGGCCGCCTGGTCGGTCAGCAGCAGCGCCGCCATCGCGGTCCTGACCGCCGTGTGGGGTCTGCTTGCCGCCGTCACCAGCCCCCGCATCGCGATCGCCGCCGCCGGAGTGCTCCTCCTGGCGACTCCGCTGCTGCTCCCGCGCCGCGAGAACGCACCCCAGAACACAGGGAAACAGGCTACGAGCCTCACTTGACAGGCCGCTGGGCCGACATCTGTCGGGCTCGTTGCAGCTGATCAAGGCCATGATGGACGGCAGGATACCCGGCTCCACCGAGGACGCCGTCACCGCCGGCGGGCGGAGTCTGCTCGACCTCGGCCTGCTCACCGCCCGTTGCTGACGAGACGTCAAAGGTCTATGGGCGACCGGAGTGGAGTCGCTCAGGCGGCGACCTGGAGCCGGAAATGGAGGTCGGAGGCGTCGGCGTGGGCAGGCTTGCCGTGCGGATCGGTGACCGCGGTCACGGCCAGGCCGGCGGTCCTGGCCAGTTCCTCGAACTCATCGCGGGAATACCAGTGCAAGACCCAGGGGCGCTCCACAACGCTGTTGTCGGAGCCGTGGTGGCGTTCGTAGCGCAGAAGTGTCGTCTGCGTCCGAGCTGTCTCATCGCGTTGTTCGGCGACGACGGACACCCGAAGCTCGGCGCCGTCGGGTGCGGCGGCCGTGCGCACGCGGCCGATCTGTTCGGCCGGGGTCGGTACGGGGGTGAACAGGGGTACCAGCGCGGCGCCGTCGTCCGCCAGGTGAGCGCGGATGCCGCGCAGGGCGGCCAGAGCGGTGGCGTCGTCCGGGAGCAGGGTGAAGGTCGGCCCGGCGAGGAAGATCGCCCGATAGCGGCGGGGCAGGTTCAAGGCCTCCATGCGCTGGTGAAACACGGTGGCGAGGAGGCTTTGCTCATCCGCCCGGCGCCGAAGGCGCTCCAGCATGTCCGCGGAGGAGTCGACGCCCTCGACCTCCAGGCCGCGTCGGCGCGGTTCCAGTAGGGGGTCGCCGTCCCCGCATCCCAACTCCAATGCCGGCACGCCGACTTGCCGAATGAAGGCGACGTACGGCTCAGGGTCCTGGGAGACGGACTTCAGCGGCCGGTAGAGCTCCGTGACGATGCCGGAGTAGAAGTCAGCTGGATCCACGCCCGCCACCCTACGCACACCCATCCCGCGGGCTCACTCGAATATGGGGCATCCCTCGTTCAAGCCCGCGTCGGATCCCGACTGCCAGCAGGTGCCCTGCGCTCGTGCCGCGGGGCATACATGGGCGACGGCGTCTTGTCAGTGGTCTGGTGCATGATCGGCAGATCAGTCCTTCTACAGGGATGGGGGCGCTATGCCGATCACCAATCAGCAAGTGGCGGGACACGCGTTTCTGAGGCAGCTGTACGCGGACCCGTACTTCCCTGATCACGTTGTTGACAAGGGCAAGGCGATCCTGTTGCGGCTGTGCGAGCGGGTCGAGGCTGAGCAGCCGTCGGATCTGGCGGCCCTGTACGCACTCACCCGGGCCGCGACAGAGGAGTTCAACCTGCTGGAGGCGGAGTTCGAGGCAGCCGGAAGTGAGATCGAGACGGTTGCGCGGGAGGAGATCGCTGAGGACTTCTGGTGTGTCGCGTCGGCCTACGGGTTCGCGGACGCAGACGCAGAGAAGCTGATCGCCACCCGGGATTGGTGAGCGGGGACCGGAAAACCCGCTGCCCGCCCTCAACGGCTGACGCCGCCGTCATCTGAGCAGCTCGAGGGCTACGGGGAAGGGCGGTTCGGAGTCCCGTCAGATCCCGCAAGGCCGCTGGCACGGCGCGCCGTGGACCGGGCGTATCGCTGGAAGTACGGCACGTCAGCAGCCGAAATTCGGCGTGTTTCGTGTCACGTAGGCGCGATGATCTGACTGTCCGCCCGTCAGCAAGCCGACCGGAGCCGCGTGATGGCCTCAGAAGCCGAAGACTCGCCGCCGTTGAGGCAGGCCACCACCACAGGAACTGCCTCCACCCGCACGGAAACGCTCGCCGGCACGTGCATGGTGGCTCTGGGGATCTGCGCGGTCTTGCCGATCAGCACGGAGGCTCCCGGACGGACGGTGATCGTCGGCGCAGTCGCAGGCGTACTGATCATCACCGCCTGCTTTCTGCGCTCGCCGGCGGTGTTCCGCGCGGCTGTGTTCATCGGCCCGTTCTTCGGGTGCTCCGCTACGGGGATCCTCTCCGGCTGGCCTCCCGCAGTCACCACGGTCCTGGCATGCGTACTCCCTCTGGGATGCCTGCTGCTGGTCGGCCGCAGCACTGCTCTGCGCCCGGCAACTCCGTGGCTGACGCGCGGATCACTGACGCCCGAGGCTCCCTGGCTGGGGCTGGCCACCGTACTGTTCAGCGCAGCGGCACTCACGGCATGGGCACTCGCCGTGCGCCCCGAACCGGGCGAGTACCTACAGGAGTTGCGGCGCCTCCCGGTCGGGCTCGCGATTCTGGGCATCGTAGCCTTTGCCCTGGTCAACCCGGTGTGGGAGGAGATGCTCTTCCGGGGAGTGCTGCTGACCGAACTCGCCGCGGTCTGGGGCACCAGGCCCGCTGTCGTGCTGCAAGCCGTGCTGTTCGGAGCCGCGCACTACGCGGGCTTCCCCTCCGGCATCATCGGCATGATCATGGCGGGAACCTGGGGCCTCGTCCTGGGCATCATGCGTGTGCGCAGCGGCGGCATCCTGATCACATACCTGGTGCACGTAACCGCCAACGCGGTGATCGGGATCCTGGCCGTGCTCATCCTGCGCTGACCAGGGCCTGCACGGCCAACGGCTTGACTTGCGCCATGTCCTGCCCGGTGCAGGCCGTTTGACGGTTCGCCCCGGCGGCTGTCAGTCGACGGAGTCCATGAAGCTCAGCATCCGGCGGTTGACGTCGTCCGCGTGGTCGATCTGCGGTCCGTGGCCGGTGTTGGAGATGATCTCGGCTCGTGCGCCCGGTACCAGCCGTGGCACGCGCTCGACTTGCCTTTGCGGGTGCACCAGGAGGCTTCGCTTGCCGAGCACCAGGTAGAGCGGGGTTTGGACGGTGGACAGTTCGACCTCGGGCAGGGGCAGTGGGGCGGGGCGGCGTATACGGTAGGCGCGAACGCCCAGTCTGATCATGGCCCGTAGCTCCGGCACGATGAGGACCGGCTGTTCCAGCCAGGCTGCCAGACGTGGGCGTAGCGCCCGGGGTGCGAAGGTCGCGAAGAGACCGGCGAAGATCCAGACGAAGAAGCGCAGACCTACTTTCTCCAGGCCGCCGGGGTCGAGCAGGGTGACCGAGGCGAGGCGGTCGGGCCTGCGGTGCGCTTGGTTCAGGGCGAGCCATCCGCCGTAGGAGGAGCCGACCAAGTGCACGCGTTCAAGGCCGAGTCCGGCAAGTGTCTCGTCCAGCCACCGTGCAGCGCGCTCGGGTTGATGTATGGCCTCGCGCTGGACGCTGCGCCCGGGGTCGCCAGGGGTGTCGATCGCGTAGACCGGGCGGCCGGAGCTGAGGGCAGGGGTGTTCGGGTACCACATGGCAGAGCAGGAGCCCGCTCCGTGCACCAGGACGACGGGGGTGCGTGACTGGGCGGCCGGGTCCGTGGGGCCGTACCTGTAGACGTGCGTGGTGCCGAAGGAAGTCTCCACGTCCGTCTCTTCGTGAGCGGGCGCTCCCAGTGCATAGACCGCGTCGCAGGCCGCGAAGTACCTGTCTCGCCAGGCATCGCTCACGAAGCGGCCGACATCGGCCTGGGTGCGGGTCGCGGTCTGGGACACGGCGGCCACCTCCGGGTGCGGAATCTTTATGGTACGAATGTATCACGTTGTTGGTACGCCTGTATCATCAAGGTTGAGAGCCGACCATCGGAGACAACAAGCGGAGGAACGGTCGATGCCCAAGCGCGTGGACCACGCATTGCGGCGTACCGAGATCGCGGAGGCGCTCCTTCGGGTGGCGGTGCGACGCGGGCTGCATGCCGTGAGCATGCGCGATGTGGCAGCGGAAGCGGGCGTGTCACTGCGGTTGGTGCAGTACTACTTCGAGACCAAGGAGAAGCTGCTGCTCTACGGGCTGCAGCATCTGGCCGAGAGGTTCGGGGAACGGGTCACCACCCGGGTCCGGGCCGCCGGCCGCGATCCGGGACCGCGCGCGCTGATCGAGGCGATGCTGATGGCAGCATTGCCGACCGACGAGGAGAGTCGCACATTCCACCTCGTCTACACCTCGTACGCCGTGCTGTCCGTCACGGACCGAGCGCTCGCCGACCAGCCCTTCATCAAGAACCCTGATGCCGCCGAGAGCGCCCTGGCCGAACTCCTCCGGCAGGCAGAGGCGAGTGACCTCACTCAGCCCGGTGTCGACGCGCAGTTGGAAGCCGTCAGCCTGCTCGCCATGTCCGCAGGACTCGGCACCAGCATCCTCGTCGGCCAGCGCAGCGCGGAGTCGGCCGCCACAGTCCTGAACCACCACCTGGACCGGATCTTCCAAGGAAGCCTCACCGACGCGGAGACGCGGACGCGGGAGTGAGGTCCGAACCCCCGAGCCGGCTGCACCGGCCGCGTGACAGCTTCGGCGCCGCCGTGCACCACCGCACATACGAGGAGGTGAGACCGATCAGCACTGTGACGAATCGGGGCTCCCTCCTTCGCATGGCCTAGGGAGCGCCTGTGGACGCCGGAAGGCGCCTGCGGCACGCGCCCCCTGATAACTGCTGGGCCACGGCGGCAGGCAGCACAAGACGGCCCCCGCCACCGTGTCCCGCGCACGCCGCTACGCCGCCGAGGGCTTCGCAGTCGACGCGATCGACGCACCCAACCACGGAGACGCTCTCAGGACGAGGAGTTGGTCGTATCGCGGCCACAATGCGGGCATCCCGCTCATCGCCGCGGAGCCCCGGATCCGCGCGGCACACAAGACCGCGGTGCGGGCCGGAGTGGTTCAGGAGAGCCAGTCGCTGTAGTGGGTGGGGGCGATACGGGCGTCGCCCTTGGCGGTGATGGCGTCACCGTGGACGGCGGCGAACATGCCCGCGGTGTCATCGGTGACGACCGTACGGCCGTCGGGGTGGGCGTTCAGGGTGATCCGGCCGAGTTCGTCGAGGGAGAAGACGTCGGGCCCGGCGATGTTGCGGGTGCTGTTCAAAGGGGAGCCGGCGGCGACCTCCGCGACGGTGTCGGAGACGTCCTGGGCGGCGATCGGCTGGATCGGGGTGCTGGGCAGGCGGACGATGTCGCCCTCGGTGGTCGAGGACAGGATGGCGTCGATGAACTCCATGAACTGGGTGGCGCGGACGATCGAGTAGGGGATCGGCCCGGCCTTGAGGATGTTCTCCTGCAGGGTCTTGGCTTGGTAGTAGACGAGGTCGGGCACCTGGTCGGTGCCGACGATCGAGAGGATGACGACGTGCCCGACCCGGCCCTTGTGACTGGCGGCCAGGATGTTGTCCATGGAGGTCTGGAAGAACGTCAGGGAAGCCTCGTCGAAGGTCGGGGAGTTCGTCAGGTTGATGACGACGTCGGCGCCGGCCACCGCCTCCTCCAGGCCCTGGCCGGTGATCACGTCCACGCCCGTGGACAGCGAGAGAGGCACGGCTTCATGTCCCGCCGCGTTGAGCTTCTTCACGACCTGCGACCCGATCAGGCCGGTACCACCGATCACTGCGCACTTCATGGGGCACCTTTCGTCGCGCGTCAGCGCGGGTCGTCACCCCGCGCAGTGACCCGACCCACGCCGCCAACCACGGGCGCGTGATCGCGGGCGGATCACGGCCATGCCTCCAGGTTGCTACGGCGCCGAGCACCGCGCATGCCGCCCGCACCATGTCGGGTGGCCGATGGGGCGGTGAGAAGCCCGCAGGTGTGCAGTGCTGCCGACTAGACATGCTGGGGGCGTATGGCTGGTATACGGTCCCAATACCGCTTAGGTGCGTGGACTTCGCAGCCGACGGACAAGCCGGTCGCCGGCCGCGCCGGAGGAGCACATATGTCCCAGCAGACAAACATCGCCGCACAGACTGCCTTCGCAGAGGCCGTCGTCACCGGCAACCTCGACGCCCTCGACGAGATCGTCACACCCGACTCGATCGACCATGATCCCGCCCCAGGACAGGTGCCGGGGCCCGAAGGGTACAAGGCCATGTTCGGCGAGTTGCGAGCGGCCTTTCCCGACTTGCACGTCGAAGTGGAGCATCTGGTGGCTACCGACGATGAGTTGGCCTTCGCCTACACCATCACCGGGACGCACCTGGGACCGCTGATGGGGCAACCGGCGACCGGCAAGAAGGTGCGCTACCGAGGCATGCAGATCAGCCGCTTCGACAGCGACGGAAAGCTCGTCGAACGCTGGGGCAGCAGCGACGAACTCGGCATGCTGCGTCAACTCGGCCTCGCCGAGATGTGACTAGCTGGGACGCCGCTACCAGGTTCCGGCGGAGATGATGACGCCGCTGTCAGGCGTCGGCGGTTTGGTGCGGGCCGCACTTTAGGGATGACGGGGGCGCTCAACCCGTCGTCGACTTCCGGCAACGGCCCCATGCTCAGTGCCCAGCGCTCTGACCGCCGTCGACGTGCAGGATCTCCCCGGTGACGAACGCAGCGTTCTCGAGGTAGACGACCGCTTGGACGACATCGCCAATCTCACCCATCCGGCCAATCGGGTGCAGCTTGGCGAGGGCCTCGCGCGTCTCGGGCGGGTGCATCGGGGTGCTGATGACGCCGAGCGCGACGGTGTTGACCCGGATGCCGCGGGCCGCGTACTCGATCGCCAGCGCCTTGGTGACCGCATTCACGCCACAGCGACGCGAGTGCTGAGGGCGACTGCGAACTGGCATGGTCCACCAGGCTGGTGGAGATGCTCACCACGTGCCCGCCGCCGTCCCGGGAGAGCATCGCCGCGACGGCGCTGCGGGAGACTTCGAAGAAGCCGCGCAGGTTCACGCCGGCGATGAAGTCGTAGTCCTCGTCGGTATAGTCGGTGAACGGCTTGGCGACGAAGACTCCGGCGTTGTTGACCAAGGTGTCGATTCGGCCGAACTGCGCGAGGGCCGCCTCGACGATACGGGCACCGGTGCCCGGTACGGCCAAGTCGCCCGGGACAGCCAGCACATCGGGATCGCCGGATTCACCAATGGAGCGGGACGTCGCGACGACAGCGTAGCCAAGCTCGCGATACGCCGTGACCAGAGCAGCTCCGATCCCTTGGGAGGCGCCGGTGATGATCGCGACCCTCTGCAGCGGGTTCATAACCGGATCATCGCCTGCTTTCCTCTGGTCGGCATGCGCTGGTCGACAGGCTGTCCGAGCAGGGAAGCGTCGTGGCCACCGGCCGGACCAGGCCGCATTGTTAATGAAGTGGACGTGTGAGACCGCTCGGAAACCTGTGGCCCGTTCTCTCACTTGAATGCTCCGCCCGTCTCACCCTGGCGGCCCCCGCCGCCGGGCCTCACGCCGCGGATGGAGCAATGCTCGGGAGGCGGGGGACCTCATGGAAAGGAAGGCCTGCATGACGGCATCTGTGGTGCTCGGCCTCATACGTCGCACAAGTCGGACACTCTTCATGGTCGCTGGGTGCGCGATGGTTCTGTGCACGTCCGCGGCAGCCCCGATGGCCGCCGGCGGCGACACGAGCGGCGGCAAACCCACCGTGGTCCTGGTGCACGGGGCGTTCGCGGACGCCTCCAGTTGGAACGGTGTCATCGCGCGACTCGAACGCCGCGGCTATACGGTCGTGGCGCCCGCCAACCCGCTGCGGAGTCTGTCCAACGACTCCACCTACATCGCCTCGGTGCTGGACAGCATCAGGGGCCCCATCGTGCTGGTGGGTCACTCGTACGGCGGCGCCGTCATCAGCTCGGCGGCAGCCGGCAACCCCCGGGTCAGGTCCCTGGTGTACGTGTCAGCGCTGATGCCCGACAAGGGCGAGAGCGGCGACGCACTGTCCGCCCGATTCCCCTCTCCCCTCGCCACCGCCACCAGATCGGTCCCATACCGAGCCGGCGGCGTCAGCGGAACCGACCTGTACATCCGGCCGGACAAGCTCCACGAGGTCTTCGCCGCCGACCTGCCGCAAAGCATGACGAAATTGATGGCAGCCACCCAACGGCCTGCCGCGGCAACCGCGTTCTCCGAGAAGGCCAAGGTGGCAGCATGGCGGTCCATTCCGTCCTGGGCCCTCGTCGCGAAGCAGGACAAGAGCATCAACCCGGATCTGGAACGTTTCGAGGCGAGGCGCGCCGGTTCTCACACGGTGGAGATCGACTCCTCCCACGTGGCCATGATCTCCCATCCCGACGCGGTCACCGACCTCGTCCTCCAAGCCGCCGTGGACGCCGACTCCGCCCCCACATCGCGGGCGGCCTCCTCGAACACGGACACGCGTGCAGCGGGGACCGCAGCACCACAGCCCTGACCAGGCTTTCCAGGACGAATCTGGCTACGACCGCAGCGCGGGGATGTTCCTGATGAGGCTGTCGAACCCAAGCGGGGGGCGTCCGAGGAGCTCGGCGACGTCGTCGGTGGCCCGGTCGTACCGGCCCTCGCCGTGCAGCCGAGCCATCGTGGCGACGTGCTCAAAGACGTGGGGTGGCAGGTCCAGCTTCTTGAGGTCGTGTTCCAGCCACTCCTCGTACGGCACGTCGACATAGGTCACGGTACGGCCCAGGGCAGTGGAGAACTCGGCCGCGATCGCGGCCATGTCCCGGGAGCGTGCCCCGGTCAGCTCGTAGACCCGGCCGGACGGCGGAGCCGGGTCGAGCAGGAGGTGTGCGATGACCTCCGCCACATCGGCTGAAGCGACCGGGGAGGTCCGGGCGTTGCCGAACGGGAGGCGGATCGTGCCGTCCCGCAGGATCGAGGCGACGGCGACCTGGGCGAAGAGCGGATTCTCCATGAACACCGTGGGCCGGACGTGGACGACCGGCACCCCCGACCAGTTGAGGACGTGCTCGCTCAGCCAGTGCAGCCGCTGCTGGTGGGACTCGGTATCGCTGGTGAGGTCCATCTGCGAGACCGTCATCTGCGAGATGCTCACCAGCAGGTCCAGGCGGTCGTCCTCCCGAGCGGCCGCAGCGACCGTCGTCGCGGCCTCCAGGTACGAGGGTGACACGCTCATCCCGAAATAGGCCCTGTGGCAGCCCGCCAGTGCCTCGACCACGTCGGCGCCACGGGTGAGGTCGCCGACCACCACGTCCATGCCGGCCATGGCCCGCAGGGCCGTGGCCCGTTCGTCGTCGTGGTGCACGAGTGCCCGGACAGGCACGCCCTCCGCATGCAAGCGGTCGAGGACCGTTCGCCCGACTCCGCCGACGCCGCCACCAACGCCAGTGACAAGAATGGGTTGGACGTGCACGGCAATCGCCTCCTGCCTTCCGGACCGGGGCGCACGATCCGCTCGGGACGGTCCCCTCAAGGCTGTTCGGTGGATCGCCCACACAGCCGTCGCGGACCCTTGAGCGCCATGCTCCAGTCGACCACGCCCTGAGCGTCAGCGTCTGCCTGGACGTACCGCAGGCCCCTCTCCCATGTGCCGTCCACCGACGACCGGCGCTGCCGCTCGTACACCGTCTTCCGCTTCCCGTACCGTCGTGGAAGGCACGCCACGGATCACCGTCCATAGCCGGATATCCCGTGAGTACTCGTGAGCCCGACTGAGTGACCGAGGCTGTGACCAGGGGCCTCCGACGTGCGGTCACGTGACCGATGGCGCCCGCGCCAGGCGGCACGCAGGCTGGGGACATGGACACCATCGCGCTCGGACACGTGGAGATCACCCGTGTGGTGGAGCTGCCCGCCAAGGGCCGCGCCCGCGACTACGTCTTCCCCGACGTGCCCGTCGAGCACTGGCAGGCGCAGGAGAAGTGGCTCACCCCCACCTTCCTGGACCCGGCCGCCGACGAGGTCCACATGATGATCCAGACCTGGCTCATCCGCAGTGAGGGCCGGACGATCCTGATCGACACCGGTATCGGCAACGACCGGGAGCGCCCGGCCATGCCGTCCTTCCACCATCTGCACACCGACTACCTCGGAGAGCTGGCCGCAGCGGGCGTCCACCCGCAGGACGTGGACACGGTGATCTGCACCCATGTCCACAGCGACCACGTCGGCTGGAACACCTGCCTGACCGACGACGGAGCGTGGCGACCGACCTTCCCCAACGCCCAGTGCGTCATCTCGCGCGCCGACTTCGACTACTGGAACCCGGCCAACGGACACCGGACCCGCTCCGGCCGCCCGATGGCCAACGTCTTCGAGGACAGCGTCGCTCCGGTGCACCAGGCGGGACAGACCGTGCTGTGGGAGGGCGACCACCACGACATCGACACCCAGCTCCGTATCGAGCCCGCCCCCGGCCATACGCCCGGATCCTCCGTCGTATGGCTGCGGTCGGGCACGGAACGAGCGGTGTTCGCCGGGGACCTGTGGCACAGCCCACTGCAGATCGCGGAGCCGGACGACTGCTCCAGCTTCGACGAGGACGAACCCCGCGCACGGATCAGCCGACGCCGGGTGCTGGGGGAGGCCGCGGACCGGGGCGCCCTGCTGTTCCCCGCGCATTTCCCCGGGCCGGGCGCAGCCGAAGTGCGACGCGTCGGCGACCGTTTCGCGGTGAAGGAGTGGGCGGCATGGCGGTGAGGGCGTTACGCCGCATTCTCCTGGCGCCTGGCCCTTCACCCCCTGGTTCCGGATGAGCAACTTGTCGGCTGAGAGCACAAGAACGGCCGCCGAGTGACCTGAATGCGCAGCCCGGCCGCCTCAGAGCCACTGTTGCGATCACGCGGGTGATCGGTATGGAATGAATCGCCGAACGCCTGCTTGCCTCCGACTGCTTGGCCTGCCTGGCCGGTACACAGCGGAGGCGGGCGCCGGATCTTCAAACCGTGACGCTCTGGGAGAATTCATGGCCTCGAAGCCCCCTGTTCCCCCGTTCACCCGGGAGAGTGCGATCGAGAAGGTTCGCCTCGCCGAGGACGCATGGAACACCCGGGACCCCGAGCGTGTGGCCCTCGCCTACACGGTCGACAGTCGCTGGCGTAACCGTGCCGAATTCGTCAATGGGCGCGAGGAGATCGTCGCCTTCCTCACCAGGAAGTGGACCAGGGAGCAGGAGTACCGGCTCATCAAGGAGCTGTGGGCCTTCGAGGGGAACCGCATCGCCGTACGCTTCGCCTACGAGTGCCACGACGACTCGGGCAACTGGTTCCGCTCGTACGGGAACGAGAACTGGGAATTCGACGAGCAGGGCCTGATGCGGGTCCGCCTGGCATGTATCAACGACCTCCCGATCAAGGAGGAGGAACGCAAGTACCACTGGCCCCTCGGCCCTCGTCCCGACGACCACCCGGGACTGAGTGACCTGGGTTTCTAGTTCTCGGGCTGGAGTTGGTTCTGCGCGGTGGTGGGGGACGCGATGACGCCGGCCAGGGAGAGGACGGCGACCGCGATGAGGAAGTAGGCGGGGGAGTAGGGGCTGCCGGTCCAGGAGATCAGCCATGTCCCGGCGTAGGGTGCCACTCCGCCGAAGAGCGCGGCGCCGACGTTGAAGGGGAGGGCGAAGCCGAGGTAGCGGGAGCCGGTGGTGAAGGTCTCGGCGAAGAAGGCGGGGAAGACGGCGTCGTTGAGCGAGAAGATGGCGAGGAAGACGACGAGCACCACGGTCGAGACGGCGATTCCGCCCAGGGACATCACCATCATCAGCGGATAGCTGAGCACGGTCAGGAGGAGGGATGCCGCAAGGAGCATCCTTCTGCGGCCGAACCGGTCCGACAGCGCCGCAGTGCAGGGGATGATGGCGATGTAGCAGGTGAGCGCGATGGTGACCACCAGGTTGGAGTCGGCCTCGCTCATGCCGGTCTCTTCGATGAGGTAGGTCGGAATGTAGCTGAGGAGCAGGTAGTAGCCGCCGGCGTTGAGGGCCATCACCAGCAGCAGGCGCCCCATTTTGGGCACGGAGGTCTTGAACGACCGGCTGCGTCGGGGCTCGACGGATGCGGCCTTCTCCCGCTCGGCGAGCTTACGGAACTCGGGGGTGTCCTCGATCCGGAACCGCAGGTAGAGGCCGACGATCCCCAGCGGTCCGGCCACGAGGAACGGCAGCCGCCAGCCCCAGGACTCCACGGCGCTGGTGGAGAGGTTCGCGTACATCACGGTCGCCATGACGGAGGCGATGAGAAAGCCCGCTCCGGAGCTGAGCGGGACGAAACCGGTGAGCAGTCCGCGCCTTCTGTCCGGGGCGTACTCGGCGATGAACGTTCCGGCGCCCGCGTATTCGCCGGCGGCGGAGAAGCTCTGGACGATCCGCAGCAGTAGGAGGAGCGCGGGGGCGGCGAGGCCGATGGCGGAATAGCCCGGGACCAGGCCGATCGCGAAGGTCGCCCCGGACATCAGGACGATGGTGGTCCCCAGGATGCGCTTGCGGCCGAGCCGGTCTCCGAGGACACCCCACAGCAGCGCGCCGAAGGGCCTGACGAGGAACGCGAGCCCGAATACGGCGAACGTGCTGAGCAGGGCGACGGATCGGTCTGCGGAGGGGAAGAAGACGGCGGCGATGGTCGTGGCGAGATAGCTGTAGGAGGCGTAGTCGAAATACTCGATGAGGGTGCCAAGGCCGCTGGCAGCGATGACGCGACGCAGGACCGCACGGTCCTGGTCCTGCGGTGCTGCGACATGGGTGGGGACGGACAACGGGGGTCTCCTTCCTCCGAATGGCCCGGCATGGCTCGGCGAGGGGGCATCCGGAAGCGGTGAGGGCCACTGGGTATGCGATGGGGCCCTACGATTCCCAGGGACGGCGCGGTGGCCTATCGCCCTGCCGGACTGGCTCGATGACGGCGTTGTCCATGGCGTACATGGCTGTCAGTCCCTGAAGCCGCGCGCCTTGAGCGCCAGCCAGAACTCCGTCTGCGCGTCGACGTTGTCCAGGCTGCGGCCGGTGATCTGGGTGAGCCGGTGTACGCGGTTCCTGATCGTGTGCCGGTGCACGCCGAGACGGAGGGCGCACGCTTCGACCGAGCGGTTCTCGGCCAGCCAGGTGTGGAGCGTCTCGAGGAGCACGTCGCCGTTGGCGGTCGCGTCGATCGGTGCGAGGACGGCGTCGGCGAAGGCGGTGAGGTACTCGTTGTCGGCGACACGCAGGAGGAACTCGTGGGCGGCCCCGTCGACGAAGCCCACGAGGGAGCCGATGCGCTTGCTCGTCTCCAGCGCCGCCCGGGCCTGCCGCAGGGTGCGGGCGGCGCCGGCGGGGGAGACGGCGGTCCCGACGCCCACCGGTGCGTCCACCCCGTACTCCTGGAGCAGGCGTTTGGGGTCCTGGGTCGCGAGGCCTTCGACGAGTCCCTCGTGCACCCTGAGCAGGGGGGTTCCGAGAACGACTGCGAGATCGTCCAGGAGCACCTCGGCATGGGTCTGCGACGTCGCCTCGACGACCACACCCCACAGGGTGGAGGCGCTGATGCCCAGCCCCCGCAGGAAGGCGCGGGCCCGTGTGTCGTCGTCGAGGGTCAGCAGGCGCGCCAGGCGTTGGGCGCGCCGGCGGCGTTCTGGTTCGTCGAGGAACCAGCGCCGCTCGAACTCCAGGGCGAGCAGGGACAGCAGGGTGGGAACGGCGAGGTCGGCCATGGACAGACCGCCGTCGCAGCGGGCGAGGTACCCGCGTACGGTCGTCTCTCCCGCGAACGGGGACACCTCCATGGTGGTGGGTGTGCCGTCGACGGCGACGCTTTCGCAGCGGCCCAGGGCGGGCGGATTCGCCCGCACGCGCGTGGCGATCGCCTCGGCGGCCGCGGCGGGCAGTCCGGGGTTCTTGCCCAGCAGCCGGCCGACACGGTCGAAGACTCCCGCGTGCTCCCCGGTCGAGCGCTGCCACTCCTGCAGCAGCGCGTCGACGGTGCCGCCGCGGGCGACGATCCGGGTCAGTCGCACTTGCAGCGCGAAGGAGTCCTGAACGGTGACGCGTTCGGCTTCGACCTGCCGGGCGATGATCGATTTGGTGATGTGCGGGAAGGCCGTCGTGGCCGGCGCGGACAGCAGCGGGAGGTCGTGCTCCCGGGCCAGGTCGACCAGGAAACCCGGGACCTCACGCAGTGGCGCGCGGGGGCCGATGCCCAGGATCAGCCCCGCCGCCCCGAGCTGGGCGAGTTCACCTATGTAGCCCGCCCACGCCTCGGGTTCCGTGCCGAGCAGGGCTCCGCTCGTCATGACGATCTCGCCTCCCTGGAGCCATGTCCCGGGGAGCGGAAGCTCGGCGGCGTGGGGTGCTGCGACGACGGCGTCCATCCGGGACCCGGCGTGCTCGACCGCGAGGTGCAGACCCTCAAGGCCGGCGACACCGGCCACAGTGAGCGCGTGGGCTGTGTGGTTCATGGCGGGATCGTACGAGGGCCCCGCATCACCCGAGGGGCCATCTCAACCGGCGGACTTGTACGCCGGGGAGATGGCTGCCGCAGTCCGGGCCACCATAGCGTCCAGGCGTCGGAACCGGATGCGCCGCGACAGCGAACCCGCGGTGGCGGCGGCAGACGCACAGCATGGGAAGGGAAGCGATTTGATCAAGCAGAACGAGTACTACGAGGGCCAGGTACGTAGCCTTGAATTCGCCAATACTCAGGGCAAGTTCACGGTCGGCGTCATGGAGCCGGGCGAGTGGACGTTCGAGGCCCCGACCCGCGAGTGGATGATCCTCATCCGCGGCTCCTGGGACGTCAGGCTCCCCGGTTCGTCGGAGTGGAAGACCTTCGGCGAGGGCGACACTTTCCAGATCGAGGGGGATGAGTCCTTCACCGTCCGCATCTCCGACACGGTTGCCTACCTCTGCCCCTACACCTGAGTTTCCCCCGCCCGGACACGCTCGGCGGTCTCTGCATGCCGACGGGATGACGAGCACCTCCGCCGAAGCGGGAACCGCCCGGCGTCCGGCCATGACCGGGCCGGGCGCCGGCCTCCCCCGGGCTCCCTGCGCTGTTCCCAAGGCTTCCGCGCGTGAGTGAGCGCCCATGGCGGTGACCAGTGGCCACCGCCGATATGTGCGCGCCGGGGTTCGCGGTCACTGGCGATGGGCGCGCCATTCGGGGGCGAGGACCGCCCAGATCTCCTTGTCGTGACGGGTGCCGCCGTAGGGCCAGTACTCGCGCCGCACGCCCTCGTGTGTCATGCCGAGCCGCTTGGCCACGGCAGAGCTGCGCTCGTTGTCGGCTCGGCAGTGCCACTCGGCCCGGTGCATCCCCCGGGTGGTGAACGCCCACTCCAGCAAGGTGCGGCACGCCTCCGTCACCAGGCCGTGGCCCTCGGCGGCCGGCTCCAGCCAGCAGCCGATCTCGCACGAACCCCAGGCGGCGTCGAAGGCCACGAACATCACGCCGCCGACCAGCACGTCGTCGAGCCAGATTCCGTAGAGGCGGGCGCCGTCCGCGGCCTGGCGTTCGGCGTACCGGCGCAACGTGGCCCGCGCACCGTCGAGATCGTCGGTGACGAACGCCGGCCCGACCCACGGCCGGATGTGCTCGCGAGCCCGGTCCATGTGGGCGGCGAACTCCTCGGCGTGCCATATCTCGAGCGGACGCAGGTGGGCGTTGTCCCGCAGCGGGAGGGAGAACATGGTGACCCCATTCACACAACAAGCGTTATGGTTATGTACGGTAGCAGCATGCCACGCACCAAGGGGGACCACGAGGCCCGCCGCCGCGACGTCTCCGAAGCGGTCTGGCGGGTGCTGGCCGCGCACGGCTTCCGCGGACTGACGATGCGCGCCGTCGCCGCCGAACTCGACGCGACCACCGGCCTGCTCACCCACTACTTCCCCACTAAGCGCGACCTGGTCGCATACGCCCTCGACCTGCTCGAAGCGCGCAGCGAATCCCGCCTTCGGCGTACCGCGGGGGAAGGGATGTCCGCCGTGAGGGCCGCTCTGCTGGACATCCTGCCGCTGACCGGCGAGGCCACTGTCGGCAACCGGATCTGGGTGTCCTCCTGGGACGCCGCGCTCGCCGACCCCGAGCTGACCGTCGACTACGCCCGCAAGTACGGGCGAAGCCGCGACAAGCTGCGCGACCTGGTCGCCGCAGCCCAACATCTGGGTGAACTGCCCACCGGAGACCCGGCCCGCATCGCGGCCGGGGCCCAGTCCTACGTGCTCGGTCTGGTGGTACAGGCCCTCTTCGACCCCGAGGTGTTCCCACCCCACCGCCAGATCGAGCTCCTCGACGACTACCTGGCGACGCTGGCCTCCCCGCCCCCGTCCGGTGACGGCGACGCGGCCTCATGCTGATGCCACGGACCGAGCAGGGTGAGCAAGTGGGTAACCGTCCCTACGAGTTCACGCTCACACCGACGCGAGTCAAGACCTCGTCCGCCAGTTCCCGGCAGGGACGCTCGCCGTCCAAGAAGACCGTGTCCGCCGGCAAGGTGTCCGCTGCGGCCACGCACTGCTCAATCTGGGCCCTGCACCACTGACGGACAGCCTCGTCACGCTCGGGATCGTGCGGGGCCACACTCCGGGCGTCGATCCGTCGCGCCAGAACTTCGGCGGGGACCTTGAGGAAGAAGTGGTGGATGGCCACCCCCGCTTCCTCCAACGCCCCGAAGACCTCGGCAACGTACGGCGGGTTGGCCAGCGTCATCGGGGTCAGGACCGGACGTTCGTACTCCTCAAGCAGCCCCACGGCCATGCTGACCACCTGCCGCCGCCACAGGCGCAAGTCCTGGAAGTTCCCGGTCGGCACGTCGACGATGCCACGCAATACGTATCCGATCTGCTCGGGGTCGTACACCAAAGCAGCAGGCCAGCGCCGGTGCAACTCGTCGACCAGAGTGGTCTTCCCGCTCCCGAAGGCACCGTTCACCCAGATGATCACGCACATCTCCCGTCTTGGATCACCGTCAACTGGCTCACACGCTATGCCTGGACGACCAACGGTCGACACCGGTGCCAGGCGCCGCAGGGAGTGAAGACGACGGCTTCACCCCACGCGGGAACCTGGTCGAGGAGTCACTCGGCTTCCTGGTGGGAGGCGAAGACTTCGATCATTCGCTCCAGGCCCCGATCGCCGAACATGGTCTCCAGGCTGGTGGCGGACTCGGTAGCGGACGCTTCGCTGCGCGGGAAGAGCGCCTCCTCGTACGCGGCCAGGGCCGTCGCTGTGTCGCCGGGGTGGTCGGCGATCGCCTGGCCGAGTTCGGCTCCGTCGAGCATGCGAGCTGAGCCACCGCCGTCCCCTCGGAGATGAGCCACCCGGGGCGGATCATCGCCGCCAGGTGCGAAGGCCCCGAGGGAGGAAGGTGGCCCCCGGTGCCATGGGCGTCGGCCGCGTTGTCCTGCACCGGGGGCTGCTCGCGCGCCCTGGCGCCGGTGAGCGTGCGACCGACAGGATCGCGCCGACCATGCGCGCGACCTCCTCGTCGCCGTGCCCGGCAGCCTTGGCGGAGGCCCGTATCCGGCGCACCAGATCCGCGGGCAGGTCCGCCGACGAGCCCGCCCATGCGCTCAGGAACGCACCGAGGGCCGTGTGCGCGGCGGCCGGCCAACGTCTGGGTGAGGTACCGCTGATGCGCCCCGAACTCCTTGGCCGGCATGGCCCCGCCCGCCGCGAACAGCAGCGCATTGGCCCGTCGATAGCCGGGATCCACGGGCAGCCCGTGCTCGGCCTCGGCCGCCCGCGCTGCCGCGTAGGCCCGCCCGCAGGCCGGCTCCCGTAGCCGATCAACCGGTGGCCCACGGTGTCCCAGAACCACGGCAGGTGTGCCGGCGGCAGCCGTCTGGCCCGCACCGCCATCACGTCGAGGAACCGACCGGGCTTGGTCCAGGACCGGCCGAGTTCCGTACGCATGTCCTCGATCAGCTCGCGCGCGGTCCCGACCGCGTCCGGGTCGTGCACGCAACCCAGCACGCTGACCGCGACCTGGCAGTTGGCCCGCTTGCCCAACGTCCCGCAGTACTGGCGCGCGACCGCCACCGACATCTTCCCGTCCTTGGGGAACGACACGTCATCGACCACCCAGGCATCTGGGCCGATCAGCGGCACCATGCGCTCCGCGATGCGCCGGAGCACCGGCATCGGATCCCAGGTCGACTGGTTCACGAACTGCTGCAGGTTCTGCTCGTTGCCGTCCGGCAGTCGCTCCGCCATCGGCTGGATCGACTTGCGCCGCCCATCCAGCATCAGCCCTCGCAGGTAGCAGTCACCCTTCGCCCGCTGATCCTTGCGTGGCACCGATGCGAAGACATCCGCTACGAATAACGCCAACTTCGCCCGAGCACGGTTCACTTCATGTGCATCCACAACGTCCAACATGCCCCAAACAGGGCCGAGAAGACCTAACGGAGCCCTACTAGGTCGTGTCGCGGAAGTGCGTGCGGTGACGGACCGGACGTAGTACTCCTGGACAGTCCAGGATCCGTGTCTGTCTGTTCTCCTCGGGAGTCGTCGATGGCCGTTCGCCGTGTCATGCCCATCATCCAGTCAGAGGCTGCGGAGGAGAGCCGGGATTTCTATGGCCTGCTGGGCTTCGAAGAAGTCATGAATCTCGGCTGGATCATGACGCTTGCCTCGCCGTCCAGTCCGTCGGCCCAGGTCAGCGTGATGACCGGTGACAAGACCGCCCCGGTTACCCCCGATCTGAGCGTCGAAGTCGACGACGTGGAGGCGGCTTACGCGATCATGCGGGACAGCGGCGCGGAGATCGTTCACCCTCTGCAGGACGAGGAGTGGGGCGTGCGGCGGTTCTTCGTCCGCGACCCCAACGGCCGTGTGGTCAACGTCCTGAGCCACCGCTGACGCGGGGCCACCGCACGCTTGACCCGGTCGAGGACTCAGCGTGCCAGCAGGTCGCGCAGCGACTTCGCGATCACGTCGGGGGCCTCTTCGGCCATGAAGTGCCCGCAGGAGACGGTCGAGTGGTTCAGGTCGGCGGCCCAGGCGCCCCACAGGGCGGCGGCCTCGTACCCGAGGGCCGCGCCCCAGTCCTGCTGGAGCACCGAGACGGGCATGGTCAGCCTGCGGCCCTCGGCGCGGTCGGCCCTGTCGTGCTCGATGTCGATGCCCGCAGAGGCCCGGTAGTCCGCGACGATGGACGGCACGGCCGCGCGGCACGCGTCCAGATACACCTGTCGGATGGCCGGCGGGACGGCTTCTGGGTCGTTCGCCCAGATGTCCAGGAAGTAGGAGAAGAACGCGTCCGCGCTCGCCTCGATCATCCGCTCCGGCAGGCCGGGCGGCTGAGCCATGAGGTAGAGGTGGAAGCCCACGGCCGCCCGCACGCCGTGCAGCGCCTCCCACATGTCCAGGGTCGGCAGGACGTCCAGGCAGGCCACGTGGGTGATGGTGCCCGGGTGGTCGAGTCCGGCACGGAAGGCCACCAGGGCGCCCCTGTCGTGCCCGGAGAGCGCAAACCGGTCGTGCCCCAGCGCCCGGGCCAGGGCGACGATGTCGTTCGCCATCGTTCGCTTGGAGTAGACGTCCGGCCCGACCTCGGCAGGCTTGTCGCTGTCGCCGTATCCGCGCAGGTCGGGACAGATGACGGTGTGGTCGGCGGCCAGGTTTTCGGCGACGTGCCGCCACATCAGGTGCGTCTGCGGGAAGCCGTGCAGCAGCACGACGGGGGTTCCGGAGCCTCCGACGGCGACGTTCAACTCCACGCCGCCCGCCACCTCCACGCGCCGGTAGTCGAATCCCCTGATGCCGAATGTCATGGTGGTGCCTTTCTTTCCCGGGCCCCGCACCCTCGGCGGGGCCCGCTTCGATGACGCGCCAGGCCGGCCCCGGGCGGACCGGTCCCTGCTTCCGCGTGACACGTCCTGCATGCCCTCGGCCCTGGCGGCGTGCGCCCCGGCCGGTGTCACCAGCATGTGCGCCGCGGATCAGCAACGAATGAACGCTTGTAGGTTTGACCTGGTCAGCGAGAGCGAGTGAGAGGAGCGGGACGGAAGGTGCGCGTGGAATTCGGCGTTCTGGGTGCGGTGACCGCCTGGAACGAGGCCGGGGAGTCCCTGCGCCTCAAGGGGCCGCGGCACCGCGCGGTACTGGCCCGGCTGATCGTCGCCCGACGACGTGTCGTCCCGGTCTCCGTGCTCGCGGAGGACCTGTGGGCGGAGCCGCCCGGCAACGCCGTCGGCTCGCTGCGTACCTTCGTCGGTGATCTGCGGCGCGCCCTGGAACCCGACCGGCCGCCCCGCACGCCGCCGCGCCTGCTGATCACAGAGGGATCCGGCTACGTGCTGCGCGTACCGCAGGAGGACGTCGACGCGTGGCGGTTCGAGCAGGCCGTGGTGTCCCTTGCGGAAGCCGGTCCCGCCCGGGTGGCGGAGGGCCTGGGCGAGGCGCTCGGCTGGTGGCGGGGTCCCGCGTTCGCCGACTTCGGCGACGAGCGGTGGCTGCGCTCGGAGCGCTCCCGGCTGACCGAACTGCGCCTGCAGGCCGTCGAGCGCCGGGCGGACGCACGCATCGCCCTGGGCCGGGCGGCCGAGGCGGTGCCCGACCTCGACGCGCACGTGACCGACCACCCGTGGCGCGAGGACGCCTGGCGGCTGCTGGCGCTGGCCCTGTACCGGTCGGGCCGGCAGGCCGACGCATTGTCGGTGCTGCGCCGGGCCCGCGACATGCTCCGCGACCAGTTGGGCGTGGACCCCGGCCCACGGCTGCGACGGCTGGAGGAGGACGTATTGCGTCAGGCCGACCACCTGGACCCCGACGCCGGCGCCTCGGCGGACCGGGTGTGGGCGCAGGCGACGGCCGCGTACGAGAGCACACTGGGCTCGCGGGCCCGCACCCGGCTGGAGTCCACCGTGGGTCTGATGCGGGACCTCGCGGTCACCGGAGGGGGCGGTCTGGAGGCCGCCCGCCGCCACCGGGTGGCCGCGGTCGCGGCCGCGGAGCAACTCGACGATCCGGAGCTGACGGCGCGCGTCATCGGGGTCTACGACGTCCCCGCGGTCTGGACCCGCTCCGACGATCCGGAGCAGGCCCGATGGCTGGTGGACTCCGCGGAGCGCACCCTGCGCTCGCTGACCCCGGGTACGCACGACGCGGCGCGCTGCCGCCTGCTGGCGACCATCGCGGTGGAGTCGCGCGGCACTCTGCCCGTCGACGGACCGGCGTCCGGGGCGCCTGCCCGCCCACTCCGGGCCGCCAGGCAGGCGGAGGAGATCGCCCGGCGTCTCGACGACGCCGCGCTCCTGGCGTTCGCCCTCAACGGGACGTTCATGCAGTCGTTCTGGCGGGCCGGGCTCGCTGCCCGCCGCGACGCGATCGGCAGCGAGATCGTGGCGCTCTCCACCCATCACGGCCTGGTGCGGTACGAGGTGCTCGGCCGTCTGATCCGGATCCAGGCGCGGTGCGCCCTGGCGGACCTGGCTGCGGCCGACCGGCACGCGAGCGCGGTGGGTGTGCTGGCGGATCGCCACGAGCTGCCGCTGGCATCGGTGTTCACGACCTGGTACCGCGCGCTGCGCACTGCCACGACCGGCTCGCGCGAGGCCGCCGAGGACGCCTACGAGGAGGCCGCCGGGTCGCTGCGCGGCGCGGGGATGCCCGGGCTGGAACGCGGACTGCTGCCGCTGGCCCGGCTGTGCGTGCGCTTGCGGCACGGGGCACCGCCGACCGGCGTGGACGAGAACGCCGACTGGGGTCCGTACGAGCCGTGGATCCGCCCCCTGCTGCTGGCGGAGGGCGGCCGGACCGAGGAGGCCGGTGCGGCGCTGCGCGCCATCTCGTCACCACCACGCGACCTGATGTTCGAGGCGCTGTGGTGTCTGATCGCCCGAGCGGCGGTCGCCGTGGGGGACCGGGACATGATGGCGCGGGCGCATACGCAGCTGGTACCCGCGTCCACCGAGGTGGCGGGCGCCGGGAGCGGCCTGATCACCATGGGGCCGGTGGCGGAGCAACTGGCCGCGCTGGAGGAGGCACTGCGCTGACCCCGGCGGGCAGGCACACGATGATGCGTAGTCCTGTCACCGGCGCCGTCGCGTGGCATCGAGCGCGCGGCGAGATGGCCCGTGCGCGTTCTCCGCATGTCTTCGTCGCGAACACGGTTCCGCATCGGACGGTCTTGGCGATCAGCGGCGGGGCGGTCGAACGCCGTTGGTCGATCCGCGGGCACGAGCCGTTCCAGGACGTGGCGCTCGTCGAAGGAAACACACGGGACCTCGCTCAGGTTGCTCGGGCCGAGGAAGCCTGCCAGGACGGGACGGAGTTGGCTGAAATCCGCCGCGCCGCGCCGTTGGTGCACCTCACCGGGCGCTTCGAGGTGACCGACCGCGATCCGTTGTCGGCTCTCCTTCGGCTCAGCCGCGGCTGTCAGAGGTGCACAGTACGGTCCTGTTATGGCAGCCAGAATCGATCTGACCCTCGATTGCGCAGACGCGAAGCTTCTCGCCGGGTTTTGGAAGGCGGCCCTGGGATATGTGGACGAGCCGCCACCCGCGCCCTTCAGAACCCGCGAGGAGTGGCTCGCGCAGTTCGATCTTCCGGAGGACGATTCCGCGGACGATGGTGCGTGGCTCTGCGACCCCGATGGCGCCGGTCCCCGGCTCTGCATCCTCGAGGTCCCTGAGCCCAAGACCGCGAAGAACCGACTCCACATCGACGTCCGGGTGCCGGGACACGGCAGCCTCGGTGAGCGGTGGGCGCGGATCAGAGCTGAGTCCGAGCGGTTGGTGAAGGCGGGCGGAGTCGTCCTGGAGGAGTTTGAGAGGCACCATATGGTGATGGCCGACCCGGAGGGCAATGAGTTCTGCGTCGCCGCGACCTCGGCGTGACGTCGGCCGTCAAGACCACAACTCGGTCTTGACGGCCGACGTCACGCAGGACTCCGGATCAGCCAACAGCGTCTCGGAGGGCCGGGCGCCGACTGGTCGGGCGCCACGGCCGCGGCGTCAGGCGCAGTGGAACTTCGCGTCCGCCCAGTCGCCGTGGTCGCCGGACTTCGTGCCGTCGGTGTCGGTGATGACGAGATGGACGTGACGGCCGCCGTTCAGCGGCACGTTCACCGGCACGGGGTCGGACTTGCCGCTGACGGTGGGGGAGGACCACAGCGTCTTTCCGTCGGCGACGACGGAGAAGGAGACGCCGCCGTAGCCGTTGATCTCGTCGTCGATGCCGACGGTGGCGGTGAACGAGGAGCACTGGCCGCCGAGCCAGAACTCGATGTCGGAGTTGGCGTGCGCGCCGATGCCCTTGGCGTAGGTGGTGCCGTTCAGGGTGAGCGTGTGGCCGTCATTGGCCGCCGACTCCCCGTTGCTGCGGTCGCGTTCGGGCGGCCCCCAGCCGTTGGTGGCGTTCAGCCACGGCAGATCACTGGCCCACGCGTCACCCTTGGGCGGGGCCGGCATGGTGCGCACCGCCGTCCGTTGCGTGGCGACCGTGTCCTCACCCGCCGCCCGGTAGCGGGCGGTGCCGGTCAGCACGGCCTCGCTCACACCGGCGTCGGCCGGCGCGGTCACGGTGAACTCCGCGCTCGCCCGTTCCCCCGGCTCCAGACGGCCGACCGTCCGTGCCGGCGAGACGGTCCAGCCGTCGGGTGCGCTCACGGACAGCTCGGTGGCCCCGGCGCCCGTGCCACCCGCGGTGAAACCGACCGTGACCTTCTCGGACACACCGGCGCCGATCTCCTCGGGTGGCGTGACCGAGACCGTGCCGGTCGCCCCGGGGACCTTGCCACCCACCGCGCTCGCGCCGTCCACGTCGACCTGGAAGGCCCGGTCGGTGCTGATGCTGCGGGTCTTGATCTGGACGACCCCGCCCCGGTCGGAGGTGTCGTACCACCAGCCCTGGTCGGCGGCGTCGAAGGCGACCTTGGAGGTGAACCGGGGCAGCGTACCGTCGTCCAGGCCCACGTGGTGCGGGGCGGAGCCGGTGTGCACGGTGAACCGGTAGGGGCGGCTCTTCTGCTTGCCGGCGAAGTCACCGGCGTCGGCGCCGACGGCGATGCGCATCGGTCCCGCTCCGCTGTCCGGGGCGGTCACCGTCACCCGCTGCTCGGCGTACTTGCCCTGCCGGTGCTGACGGGTGACACCGTCGTCCTCGTACAGGGTGAAGGAGGTGCGGCCCTGCGGGTAGACGTCCCAGGCGAGCGGGGAGTCCGCGGTGCGGTCCTGGTAGGAGTTGATGCCGGGCCACATCGGTATCGACGCCCCCGCCTTGACGAACAGCGGCAGCGTGTCCAGCGGAGCCTGGTAGCCGTCGACCGTGGTCGGACCGTGGTAGGTGCGCCCGGACCAGTAGTCGATCCAGTCGCCCTTGGGCAGGTAGATGCCGTCTCGGACGGTGGTGTCGCGGTAGACGGGCGCCACCAGGAAGTCCTCACCGGTGAGGAACTCGTACTTGGCGGCGTCACTCGCCGCCTTCGGGTCGTCGGGGTACTCCAGTGCCAGCGGCCGTACGGCGCCGACACCGGTGCGGTTGGCCTGCGCCGCGTAGGTGTACATGTACGGCAGCAGGGATTCCTTCAGCTTGAGGTACTTGCGGTTGATGGTGGTGTACGGCTCCCCGTACTGGTAGGGCTGCTTGTCCTTGGCGGCCCAGCCGTCCATCGTCATCACGGCCGGCAGGAACGACTTCCACTGCAGGTCGCGGGTGTAGGTCTTGGCGCTGCCACCGAAGATGCCGTCGACGTCGCCGCTGGTGTACGCGAGACCCGACATGGTGGCGCCGGCGTACGTGGGTATCTGCCAGCGGATGTAGTCCCAGGTGCCGGACTGGTCACCGCTCCACTGCACGCCGCAGCGCTGGGCGCCGGCCCAACTCTCCGGGGCCCAGGTGAAGCCGCGCGCGTCGCTGTTTTCCTCGATGCCGCGATAGGCGGCCTTGCACCCGTCCAGGGCGAACTTGTAACCGGAGCCCACCCAGGCAACGTCCAGCTTGGCCACCCGCTGGCCCGCCTTGACCTGGTCGGCCAGCTTGTCCAGACCGTCCTGGGTCCACAGGCCCATCTGCATCTTGCGGTCGTTGAGGCCCTTGGCGGTCTCGGCGAGGTTCTCGTAGCCGCAGCCGTAGCCGTCGTTGACGAGCATCCAGCCCAGCGGCATGTCGTTCTTGACGTAGTCGTCGGCGACCTTGAGGGCGTCCAGGGTGCGCCGCTCGCCGCGGTTGGCGTTGTGTAGATAGCAGTCGGAGTCGCCGACCTCCAGGCCGTAGATCGGAGGAAGCATGGGGCGCCCGGTGAGCTTGGTGTACTGGCCGATGACGTCCTTGGAGGAATCGCCCGCGAAGTAGTAGGCGTCGAAGCGGTTCTCCTGCTCGGTGGCGGTGACCGGGTCGGCGAAGGCGTAGGTGCCGGGGGCGTAGGTGTTGCGGTAGACGCCGTAGCCCGCCGAGGAGAGGTAGAACGGCACCGAGTTGGGGTGCCCGCCCTCGTTCCAGTTGTAGTCGACGCCCACCTTGAGCGTCTTGCCGCGATGCGAGGTGCTGCCGCTGCCGTTCTGCTCGCCCGTGCCGTAGAACTGCTCGTCGGCGCCGCGCGTGAGCGTCTGGGTGGTGGCGGTGCCGTCCCAGCTGATGCCGCGGGTCTCCTCCCACAGGCGGGTGCCGTCGGCGCGGTACAGGGCGAACCGCAGTGGCGACTTGTACACCCGCAGGGTCACCTTGTTCGTCGACAGCTCGTAGCGGTCGCCGCGGTCGGTCCAGCGGGTGGCCGGCGGATCGCCCTGAGGCAGCACGATGTCGCCGCCGACGGGGTCGGTGAACGTGCCGTCGGGGGCCACCTCGATGCGGAAGGTGTCGGCCGAGACGAAACTGACCCGGGCCTTCGCCGTGCCCGCCGTGAAGGTGTAGGCGGCGCCGGACTGCGAGAACCCGGTCACCGCCCCGATGACGGTCGGGGTCCCGGCGGCGCTGGCCGCCGCCGCTCCGGCCGGCACGGCCGGTCCGACCTCGGCCGCCAGGACGGCGAACAGAGCCGTGGCGGCCAGAACCGCCCCTCTGGAACGGAAAGCCTTGCGTCTGCGGGATGGAGCGCTCATGTCGATCCCTTCGCACACGTCGATCGGCGTGGGGCGGTTGCTTGAACTTGCTTGATACGCCGCTGAATCAAGCACAACCAATCACGCGGAGAAGGTATAGCGCACAGGGAACGCCTGTGACCAGAGCGCGTACAGGGTGAGGTGAACGTGGATGCCGGACGGCAGGGCGGCACGGCGTCGGCGGCTGGATGGCACGCGTGCGGCTCTGCGCCGGTAGCGGCTGCGGCAGATCGGCTCCCCTCCGCCGACGCGGAGACGTCACTCGTCGACCTGCGACCGGGCGCGCGCACCGGCCTGAACGCCGTCCGGCGGCTTTCCGTACGTGTCGAAACATGTCGAAGCGACGGGCCTTCGGCATGGTGCGCGCCGAAGGCCCGTCGCTGTGTGGTGGTACGCCCGCCGAAGTCCCTTCAACGAGCCCGGTCGTGGCGGACCTGAGGACCTGTCACGGAACCAGTGCGACAGGGAGCCTCTCAAGTCCTCGGAAGGCGGGGAACGGGACCTTGAGCCATTCGGCCTCGGACGCCGGGAAATCGAGTTCGATCTTCGGGAACCTCTGGAAGAGCGTGGTCAACGCCGTGCGCATTTCCATTCTGGCCAACGGCGCACCGAGGCAGTAATGTGCCCCGCTGCCGAAGCCGAGGTGCGCGCTCTGCAGACCCTCCCGCTTCACATCGAAGGTGTCGGGGCAGGCGAACCTCTCCGGGTCCCGGTTCGCGGAGGCGACCGCGATCTGTACGAGGGAACCCTTGGGAATGAGCGTGCCTCTGATGTCGATGTCCTCCAGCGCATGCCGGAACGTCGCGTTCTCGACCGATCCCTCGAAGCGGATGACCTCCTCGATGGCGTTCGGAAGAAGTTCCGGATCCTCCAGGACCTCCTGCAGCTGATCGCGGTGGGTCAACAGGTTGAACACGGCGTTGCCGATGAGGTAAGCGGTCGTCTTGTGGCCGGCGAAGAGCAGCACCCACAGGGTCGACAGAAGCTCGCCGTCAGTCATGGCGCCCTGCTCGTCCTGCGTCCGGATCAGGTCGCTGAGCAGGTCGTCGGACGCGTTCTTGCGCTTCCGCAGGATGAGATCGGCGAAGTAGTCCCGCAGCGCTCCCTCGGCCTCTGCCAGTTTTTCCTTGTCCTTTTTGCTGAATCCGGTGCGCGCGACGGTGGTGCACCATTTCTGAGCTTCCGCGCGCTCGGCCTCGGGAATTCCGATGAGCTCGCAGATCACGATGAGCGGGAGCGGGAAGGCGAAGGACGACAGCAGGTCGATGGGTGCGTCGGTGGCACAGCGGTCCAGCAGTTCGTCGGTGATCTGCTGAATACGAGGACCCAAGGACTCGATTCGGCGCGGACTGAACGCGCGGTTGACGATGCGCCGCAGTCGCGTGTGCTTGGGCGGGTCCGAGAAGAGCATGTTGTCGTCGAGCGCGATGGACGAGTCACCGAAAATGGTGTGGTACGCGTCCATGGCCGCGTACATGTCCTTGCTGATGCGCGGATCCGTCAGCGCGGCCTTGGCGTCGTCGTACCGGGTGATCAGATAGGTCTCCACCCCGTGCGGGGGAGAAAGACGGCACACCGGGGCCGACTCGCGCAGGCACGCGTACACCGGATAGGGGTTGGCGCGATACGCCGCTGAACCACGCGAGGCCGCCGCGATCGCGTCCGCTGTCGAGTCCGTCGTGTCCCGTTCGTCGAGCTGAGTCATCATCCCGGCCTTTCTCACAGCTTCCGCCCCGGCCACGGGACAGCAGATGTACGACTTACGATCCACCGGTCCCCGGAAGAGCCCCGTACGTAACGCAATTCGCCCGATCGCACCTACCGGCCTCTCGCACGGTCGTTGGAGCCCGTGTCCACGGGCCGCGGCGAGGCGGATTTGCCGCTGATCGGGTGATCGCTGCTTATCGGCTCGCCGCGCATGGCAAAAGAACTGAGAGCGAGTCACGGAATCCATCGGCCACCGCGCTGCGGAGATGCTGACCCCAGAGGAGAAAACGCGATGAACGATCGCGGCAACGAGTATGTGCCCGTCCTGGTCGTGGGGGGCTCACTCGTGGGCCTGTCCGCATCCGTGTTCCTCGGGCGCCTTGGCGTCGAGCACTGTGTCGTCGAGCGCCATGCCGCCACGTCGGCGCATCCGCGCGGCCGCGGCAACAACATGCGGACGATGGAACTGTTCCGGACCGCCGGCCTTGAGCCGGACATCCGGAAGGCCGCGACCACGCTGTCGAAGAACCATGGGATCCTCCAGGTCGACACCCTGCGCGGCGAGAACCGGCGCTGGCTCTCGGCGCGGATCACGGGCAGGCCGCCTGAGGCGGACCTGTGCTCGACGATCCGCTGCGCGTGCAGCCAGAACGATCTGGAACCGGTCCTGCTGCAAGGCGCCCGCGACCTGGGCGGGGACGTGCGCTTCGGCACGGAGTTGCTGTCCTTCAGCCAGGATGACGACGGGGTGCAGGCCGTTCTGCAGGCCAGGGACACCGGTGAGACGTACTCGGTGAGGTCGGACTACCTGCTCGCCGCCGACGGTCCCCGCAGTCCCGTCCGCCAGCGGCTCGGGATCGAGCACTCGGGATCGGGAGATCTGTTCCACAACGTCAGCGTCACCTTCCGCAGCAAGCTGCTGCGCGAGGTCGCGGGGGAGCAGAAGTTCGTCGTCTGCTACGTCACCGACCCCACCGGCGAAGGCGTGCTGCTGCCCGTGGACAACGAGGAGCAGTGGGTTTTCCATGTGCCCTGGTTCCCGGAGCGCGGGCAGACGCTGGAGCACTTCACCGATGCCCGGATCATCGAGCACATCCGGGCAGCGGCCGGGATGCGCGATCTGGACGTGGAGATCACCGGGAGAGCACCGTGGCATGCGGCGGACCGCGTGGCGAACAGCTATCGGGACGGGCGTGTGTTCCTCATCGGTGACTCCGCCCACGAGATGCCGCCGACCGGGGCGTTCGGGTCCAACACCGGTATCCAGGACGCGCACAATCTCGCCTGGAAGATCGCCGCGGTCCTCCGCGGCTGGGCGGGCTCGACGCTGCTGGACAGCTATGAGGCCGAGCGTCGGCCGGTGGCTCAGACCACCAGCGCGCGGGCGACCCTTCAGGCCGCTCGTGAACAGCACCCCGGCTACTCCGCCCGGACGGCGTCGAACGACTCCGCGGATCTGATGACCGTGGCGCTGGGCTACCGATACGCCTCGCGGGCGGTGGCCGGCGCGAACGCGGAGGACCCCGTCATCCCCGACGTCCTGTGCCTGAACGGCGAGCCCGGAAGCCGTGCACCGCATCTCTGGGTCACACGCGACGGGGCGAAGGTTTCCACCGTTGACCTCTACGAGCGCTCTTTCGTCCTGCTCTGTGGGGGTCCCGGCTGGCGCACCGCGGCCGGCACCGTGGGCGCGCGGCTCAACGTACCGCTCGACGTCTACTCGATTGGCGACGGAGCGGAGTACGACCTGGACACCGGCGGCGCTGCGGACTGGTCCTCGGTGCACGGCGTCGCACCGGAAGGCGCGGTGCTGGTACGGCCGGACGGCTTCGTGGCCTGGCGGGCCGAGGCCGGGACGGCGGACATGGAAAAGGAACTGACCGGCGTTCTGCTTCAGATCCTCGGGCGTTGACGGTCACCGTGGCTCGGCAACCCGAGCACCACAAGAGCGACTTCTCCGGCGTCACCACAGAAATGGGAGCCTGTCCATGACATCACTAGAGACGGCTGCGGGCACGGCCGCCCTGGCCGGTATAGGCGACAGCGGGCCGATGGATGGGGGGGAGGGCGACGCACGCCGGGAGCGTGTGGACGTACACCACCACTACACCGCTCCGGAATGGCTCGACTGGGCGGAGAAGCAGGAGATCGTCCAACGGCGGAGCCTGCCGCCGTGGACCCGGTGGGACCTCGGCACAGCACTTCGGATGATGGACGAGGCGGGTATCCGGACCAGCGTGTTCACCGTCGCGATGCTGGGCCGCCTCCAGGATCCGAAGGTGCGCAAGGAAAGCGCCCGTGTCGCCCTGGAAGCCGCCAGTGACCTTGTCCAGAGCCATCCCGATCGCTTCGCCTTCTACACGCCGCTGTTCCTGGACAGCCCGGACCTGTCGATGTGGTCGCTGACCCATGGAATGGACGACCTCGGGGCGATCGGCGTCAGTGTGCGGACCAGCGCCAAGGGGGTCTATCTCGGCCACCCCGACCAGGACGGAATCCTGGCGGAGCTGAACGAGCGCTCGGCCGTGGTCAGTACGCACCCGATGGACGTCCCCGGAGGCGGTGCGGAGCTGGAGGGCGTGCCGCCGTTCCTGTGCGACTTCCTGATGGACACGACGCGTGCCGCGATCAGTCTCATCATCAACGGGACCTTGGACCGCTACCCGAACCTCAGCTTCATCCTGCCGCACGGAGGCGGTTTCCTGCCCTACATCGCCGGCCGCGTAGAGGTGTTCAGCGACTTCCTGACACCAAAGGTGGAACGCGCCCGGATCCGTGACTACCTGCACCGCTTCTACTACGACACGGCCGGCCCCATGTCCCCCTCGGCCACGCCGAGTCTGCTGTCCACCGTGGATCCCTCCCGGATCCTCTACGGCAGTGACTGGCCCCCCACCCCGGCTCATCTGGTCACGGGTGTCACCGCTCCCGCGCTCGACAACGACCCCGCCCTCGACGAACAACAGCGCCGCTGCATCAACCGCGACAACGCGCATCGTCTTCTTCCGGCGCTTGCCACTCGCCGATAGCGGCTTCGAGGAGGGGACACGAGCAGTGCGGAGGGGACCGGCGACCTGGCCCCGAACCGTGATCGGTCCGGGGCCCACGTGCCGGGGGCTCCGGCAGGCTCCCGGTCGCAGGGCCCCGATGAGCGTCCAGGGGGTCAGACGTCGGTGATGCGCAGGCCGGCGTGGGCCTTGTCGGCCAGAGCCGCCCAGCGCGCGACCGGGATCCCGGAGGCGACCTGGGCGTTGAACAGCCAGGTGGTCGGCGACGCGCAGACGGTGGAGCGGGCGCGTCACGTGCGCAAGCGGCTGGGCGGTGCCATGCGGCAGACCGGGGTACTGGCTGCGGCAGGGAAGGTCGGCGACGAGGACCTTCATGTGGTCCTGGCAGCGATCGAGCGGACCGTGCGGCATGTGCTCCGAGGCTGACCCTCGCACCGGCCTCCGCCGTTCGCGAGCCGCCCTCGCCAAGCGCCTGCCGATGCCGCGTCCTGCGACGTCGGCGTCGATGCCGACTGCCCACCCACGCCGTCCAGGGGAATGACCTCCCGCCTCCTTCGTCCGGGTGCGGCATGCCGCTTTTGGCGTAATGAGCTGGTCGGGCTCTTCGGCCGTGTCAGCCTGTGGTCTTGTTTGATCACGGTCGTGCCGGGAGGCCGGGGTGTACCGCTCGCGTGAGTGGCTGTACGAACGGATCCGTCGTGGCGGCCCGGCGGATCCTATGGTTTCGGCACGGGTTTACGACCGCGGGCAGGACATGGTGCCGGCGGCGCACCGCAATGGCCGGATCACCGTGCCGCGAACGAACGAGGCGCCGGCCCTGGGAGGGCGGCAGCTCGTCGCCCGGCACCTCAGGCTCACTCGCCGCTACGCCTGCCACGACATCCTGGAGATTCTCCTGGTCAGGCCCGGTGCGTGGGCCGGGCCGCCGCTCTGGCGCAGGCCTGGGCTCAGGACGGCTTCACTGCCACTCATGAGGCGTTCCGTTCGGCGGCGAAGACCAAGGTCGGTGAACATGAGGGCACCCGGGTGCTGATCGAGGCGCTGCTGTCGCACCGGCAGTCGCCGGCCGCGGCGGTCATCGGCGGCATGCAGGCTGCTCTCGGCTTCAGACGGGCGGCAGTCCGGCTGAGGGGGCGAAGGTCGTCGTCTCGCGGCACGCCCTGCCGTTGCCGCCCGATCCGCGTCCGCTTCCGGACATGAACACGTACGACCGGCTGCTGAAGCCGGTCACCAGCACCACCTCGAAGAAGGACACGAGCGCATGAGCCCCGCGAAGACCGCCCCCACCGATAGGGACGCCGAGGCCGGCTTTGAATATCAGGTGCCGCCGCGGCGGATGCCGCTGCCGGAGACGGAACCGGAGGACGCGATCATCGACCCCGACGTCCTTCCGAAGGTGGGCACTGCTATCGCCGAAGCAGGGGGCTCCAAGCCGCTGTTCCAGGTCTTCACCGAGCGGGAGGAGCGCAAGGCCACCGCAGTGGCTTCCCACGCCCCCTGCGGCGGGTGGGGCCAGACCTACGTCGGCCCTCGTCGATGCGCGGCGATCGCCGACCGGCTCACCTTCAAGGGCACGCTGATCCAGACCGGCACTGACTCCTACCGGTTGAAGACCACCGAGAGCGAGCACCTGTTCAGCAGGCGATCGTGATGGTGGGGGGAAAGAAGGGGGAAGGGGCGGAGCGGCAGCCCCGCCCTGACCTGCTGGCGCGTCTGGACGCCGAGCTGGGCCGGATCGATGAGCAGCTGCACGCTCTGGCGACCGCCAAGGACCGGGTTCAGGGGCTGCTGGAGGCGGTGGTGGCCATCACCAGGGAGGTGGAGCTGCCCGCGGTGCTGCACCGCATCGTGACCACCGCCATGGACGTGGTCGGTGCCCGCTACGGGGCACTGGGAGTGCTCGACGCGTCCGGCGAGTTGCTGGAGCAGTTCATCGTCGGCGGCCTGTCCGAGGAGGAACGGTCGGCCTTGGCAGGGGTGGGGTTTCCTCGCGGTCGGGGCGTGCTCGGGCACCTGATCCGCCACCCCGAACCCTTGCGGGTGGACGAGATCTCCTCCCATCCGTCCTCGGTCGGGTTTCCGCCCGGCCACCCGCCCATGCGCACCCTGCTGGGCGTCGCCGTCAGCGTCCGCGGTGACATCTACGGCGACCTGTACCTCTCCGAGCGACGCGACGGACGGCCCTTCGATGTCCATGACGAGACCATCGTCGTCGCCCTTGCCCGCGCCGCCGGTATCGCGATCGACAACGTCCGACTCTTCGAACAGGTTCGTACCGGGTCCGAGCAGTTCCAGCGGCGTCTGCTGCCGGAGCTGCCCGACGTGCGGCCCTTGGACGCCGCCGCCATCTACCGGCCCGCCGCCAAACCTCACCATCTGGGCGGCGACTGGTACGACGCCATCCTGCTTCCGGACGGCGTGGTGGCGGTCGTCATCGGCGACGTGGTCGGTCACGATCTGCATGCCGCCGCCGCCATGGCCTCCACCCGCAACATGATGCGCGCTCTGCTGTTCACCCTGCGGACTCCGCCCAGCGCGGTCCTCGCCCAACTCGATCGCACCCTGGAGGCCATCACCGACCACCCCGTCACCACCACCAGCCTGGCGCGCATCGAACCCGCGGGGGCTGCCTGGAGGCTGCACTGGAGCTCTGCGGGCCACGTCCCGCCATTGCTGATTGCCCCAGGGGGCCGGGCGGAATACCTGTTCACGGAGCCCGGACTACCACTGAACGTCGACGTCGGACAGCCCCGCCCCGACCACACCCACCCCCTGCCCCCGGACACCACCGTGGTCTTCTTCACCGACGGCCTCATCGAACACCCCGACCACCCCCTCGACGAGAGCCTGGACGAACTCGCCGAACTCGCCACCACACACGCGGCCCTGCCCCTGCAGGACTTCGTGCAGGCCCTGGCCGACCACCACCCCAGCGACGCGCACGACGACATGGCCATCCTCGCCTTGCGCACCCCGCGCTGAAGCCGCACGGACCCACTGCGGCCAAGAGGCAGATCCCTCGGGTCACACATCGCTCCGAGTGGTCATCCGAAGCAATCCCGGCAGAGCACATTGCGAAAGGTCATACAGATGAGCGGCGGTGTCGTGGATCCGGGAGGGTCAGCCAACGGTGGACGAGGGAGCAAGGCCGAGGGGAAGACTTCCCGATGACCGTTGCGAGTCGCGACAGGCTCCGGCGCGGTGGCCTGACGGCCCTGCAGATCGGCGCCGTTGCCGCGCTGTACTGCGCCTCCGGCAAGCTGGGACTCTTCCCGCAGTTCATGCGCGGCCAGGTCACGCCGCTGTGGCCTCCGACCGGCATCGCCCTGGCCGGCCTGCTCCTGATCGGCCTGCGGGTCTGGCCCGGGATCGCGCTCGGCGCCCTCCTGATCGACATCCCACTGGGACCGTCAACCCCCGCCGTGCTCGCCATCACGACAGGCAACACACTCGCGCCCCTCTGCTCCTACGCACTCCTTCGCCGCACCGGGTTCCGCACCCAGATGAACCGCCTCCAGGACGCGCTCGCACTGGTCTTCCTCGGCGCGCTCACCGGC
Source organism: Streptomyces sp. NPDC047453 (assembly GCF_040643155.1). Taxonomy (NCBI): domain Bacteria; kingdom Bacillati; phylum Actinomycetota; class Actinomycetes; order Kitasatosporales; family Streptomycetaceae; genus Streptomyces; species Streptomyces sp. NPDC047453. Next base: position 38,786 of record NZ_JBEYTS010000009.1, read on the forward strand.
ACGCTCATCAGCGCGACCGTGGGCAGCAGCATCCTGAGCGCCGCTCACGCGCTGCCCCCCGGCGGGTTCTGGCTCACCTGGTGGATCTGGTGGACCGGCGACGCCATGGGCGTCCTGCTGGTCGCGCCGCTGCTGCTCGTCCTCCGCTCGGCGCACTGGCCGAAGGACACACCGCCATCCCGATGGGCGGAGGCATCGCTGCTCGTCGCGGCCACCATCGGCGTCGGGCTCCTCGAAACCTTCCCCGCACCGCTGCTCTTCCTTGGTTTCCCGCTGCTGACCTGGGCAGCCCTCCGCTTCCAGCGCGCCGGAGCCACGCCCTGCGCGCTGGCCGTATCCACCTTCGCCATCCTCGCCGTCACGCACAGGGCAGGCCCGTTCGCCAGTCACACGCTGCTCACCAACATGATTTCACTGCAGGCGTTCAACGGCGCCGCCGCGCTGACCGCGCTGCTGCTCGCCGCGGCCATCACTGAGCGAAACCAGACCCAGGCAAAGATCGAAGAGGCCTGCAGGCGGCTCTCCGAGATGGTGGCGAGAGCCGCACCGGACACCGGCGGCCCGCTGGCGCTTCCCAACCACCAGGGCGACGAGGGAGAGAACGGCGGACAGACCCGAGCGTCGTGATCAATCAGCGATTGCGATAAGGGACGGGCCCGCCGAACCACGCCTGTCAGGGACGCAGATTGCCGATCATGAGCGCGCGGGGTGTCCACGATCTCCACGTGCCGTGGCCGGCGAATCCGGCGGCTCGGGGGCTTGACCTGGCCCGCGGCTGGAGGCCCCTGCGCGGCGCAGGAGTTTGGTGCGGATCGCGCCCGGCATCACGGCGTCGGCGGTGATCGCGTCGCCGGCCCACCGCTTGGCCGCCTCGACGGCGAAGAGCGCGTTGGCGGTCCAGCCGTACTTCTGACCGCCGCCCACCAGCCCTGGGCGCGGCGGCCGGCCCAGGTCCGGACCGGGTGATCCTTCGTGTCTCCGGTCCAACGCAACCTGTTGTTAGACTGGTAGAGACGTTGATCGTTTGTTGAGGAGCCGAGACATGGTGGTGGACGACGACATCTCCGGGTGATACCCGGACCCGACAGGCCACCGGCCGGTGCGTGGAAGCGCCGCCGAGGTGGCCTCGCTGTCGTCCCCTTTTCCCCCTGTCTGCTTCCGGGGCAGAAGTGTCTTCCCCGCCCCCTCCCCACGAGGTCACCTCCATGTCCGACGCTTCCGTCGTCTGCTCGAACCTGTCCTTCACCTGGCCCGACGACACTCTCGTCTTCCAGGACCTGTCCTTCACCGTCGGCACTGGTCGCACCGGCCTCGTCGCGCCCAACGGTGCCGGCAAGAGCACGCTGCTCAAGCTCATCGCCGGTGAACTGCGGCCCGGCACCGGGTCGGTCTCCGCGGCCGGCACCCTCGGCTACCTCCCGCAGAGCCTCCCCCTGACCGGCGACCTCACGGTCGCCGAGGTGCTGGACGTCGCCGCGATCATCCGGGCTATCGACGCCGTGGAGTCCGGGGACGTCGACGAACAACACTTCGCCACCATCGGCGACGACTGGGACATCGAGGAACGCACCCGCGCTCAACTCGACCGCCTCGGTCTGGCCGACCTCACCCTGGATCGCAGCCTGAGCACCCTCAGCGGCGGCCAGGTCATCTCTCTCGGTCTCGCAGCCCAGTTGCTGAAGCGGCCCGACGTGCTGCTTCTCGACGAGCCCACCAACAACCTCGACCTCGACGCCCGGCACAAGCTCTACGACGTGCTGGAGGACTTCAACGGCTGCCTGCTCCTGGTCAGCCACGACCGCGCCCTGCTCGACCGCATGGAACGCGTCGCCGAACTCGACCGCGGCGAACTGCGCTTCTACGGCGGCAACTTCACCGAGTACGAAGAGGCCGTGCGGGCCGAGCAGGAAGTCGCCGAGAAGAACGTCCGCAACGCCGAGCAGGAGCTGAAGCGGGAGAAGCGGGAGATGCAGCAGGCCCGCGAACGCGCCGAACGTCGGCAAAGCAACGCCGCCCGTAACCTGAAGAGCGCCGGTCTGCCTCGTATCTTCGCCGGCAACATGAAGCGGGGCGCGCAGGAGTCCGCGGGCCGGGCGGGCCAGATGCACGCCGGCCGGGTCAGCGAGGCGAAGGCCCGGCTGGACGAGGCCGGGCGCGCGCTGCGCGAGGAGCAGCGCATCACGCTGGACCTGCCGGACACCAATGTGCCCGCCGGACGCAACCTGTTCCTCGGCGAGCAGCTTTGCGTCAGGCTCGGCGACAAGGACGTGTTCGATGGCCAGGGTGTCGACCTGACCATCCGGGGTCCGGAACGCATCGCGCTGACCGGTCCCAACGGTGCCGGCAAGAGCACGCTGCTGCGTCTGCTCAACGGCGACCTGACACCAGAGAGCGGCGAGATCAAGCGGGCCGACGGCCGCATCGCCTACCTCTCGCAGCGCCTCGACCTGTTGGACCTGGACCGTACGGTCGCCGAGAACTTCGCCGACTACGCCCCGCAGCGGCCGGAGGCCGAGCGGATGAACCTGCTCGCCCGCTTCCTCTTCCGGGGGCCCCGCGCCCATCTGCCCGTCGGGGTGCTCTCCGGAGGCGAGCGGCTGCGCGCCACCCTGGCCTGTGTGCTGTGTGCGGAGCCGGCTCCGCACCTGCTGCTCCTGGACGAGCCGACGAACAACCTCGACCTGGTCAGCGCAGGCCAGTTGGAGAGCGCCCTGAACTCCTACCAGGGGGCCTTCGTGGTGGTCAGCCACGACGAACGGTTCCTGCGCGAGATCGGCGTGAACCGGTGGCTGCGGCTGGCCGACGGCGAGCTGAAGGAGACAGGGGCCCCTGAGGTGTGAGCCGTCGACGTGTCGACCTGGCCCGCGTCCGAGGCATGCCGCCCCGCGGGCCGAGCACCGATCACGTTGGACGGACCCCACATGCCTCAGCCCGCTCTGCTCGCCCACGACCTCGTCCTCACTCTCGGCGACCGACGCCTGCTCGACGGTGTCTCCCTGACCGCCTCGCCCGGGCACCGCATCGGGCTGATCGGGGAGAACGGTGTCGGCAAGTCGACCCTGCTGCGCCTGCTGGCCGGGACGGACGAGCCCGACGCCGGCAGCGTCACACGCCCGCCCGACCTGGGCTTTCTTCAGCAAGAGATGCCCTACGACGCCGACGCGACGATCGCCGACGTACTCGACGACGCCCTGCGCGAAGCCAGGGACGACCTTGCTGAGCTGGAACGGCTCACCGAGCAGCTCGCGCGGACCGCGCAGGATGCGCCCGAGTACGCCGACCTGCTCGACGCGTACGGCGTCCGGCTCGAACAGGCCCAGGAACGGGAGGCCTGGGACGCCGACCGGCGTGCCGCGCTCGTGCTCGACGGCCTCGGCCTCGGCGCCTTCGGACATGACCGGACGCTCGGGTCGCTGTCCGGCGGGCAGCGCGGCCGGCTCGCGCTGGCCGGGCTGCTGGTCCGGCGGCCCTCCGCGCTGCTGCTGGACGAGCCGACCAACCATCTCGACGACGGTGCCGCCGCCTTCGTCGAGGACCAGGTACGCACCCTGCCCGGGGTCGTCGTGGTGGCCAGCCACGACCGGGCCTTTCTGGACGCCGTGTGCACGGACCTGATCGACCTCGACCCCGCGATGGACGGTCCGGTCCGCTACGGCGGCAACTACAGCGCCTACCTGACCGAGAAACGTGCCGAACGGGACCGCTGGGAGCGACGCTGGGCCGAGGAACAGGAGGAACTGGCCGCGCTGCGGGCCTCCGCTCAGGTCACCGCGCACCGCGTCGCACCGGACCGGGGACCGCGCGACAACGAGAAGATGGGCTACGGCCACCGTGCGGGCCGGGTCCAGAGCCAGATCTCCCGGCGGGTGCGCAACGCCATCCGCCGCCTGGAGGAGCTGGAGCGCTCCCAGGTCGGTGAGCCACCGAAGCCGCTGCGGTTCGAGAGCACGGCGCTCGCGGCACCGGGGGCGGAGGGCGACGGTCCGCTGGTGTCCCTGGACGACGTACGGGTACCTGGCCGGCTTGCACTGGTCAGTGCGCAGGTGTCGGCGACCGACCGTCTGCTGGTCACCGGTGGGAACGGGGCCGGGAAGTCGACTCTGCTGGCCGTGCTCGCCGGGCGGCTCGCGCCCGAGGGCGAGATGCGGCGGCGGCGCGGACTGACCGTGGGCCTGCTCGCCCAGGACACCGTCTTCGACCGGCCGGGCCGGTCCGTCCGGGACACCTATGAGCTGGCGCTGGGAGCCGAGCGGGCCGAGGCGGTACCGCTGGGCTCGCTCGGCCTGATGCACGAAGCGGACCTGGACAAGCCCGTCGGCCGGCTCTCGGTCGGACAGCGCAGGCGGCTCGCGCTGGCGCTGCTGGTGGCGCGACCGCCGCAGTTGCTGCTGCTTGACGAGCCCACCAACCACCTGTCGCCGCGCCTGTGCGACGAATTGGAGGCGGCGCTGGGCACCGGCCCCGGCGCGATCGTGCTGGCCAGCCACGACCGTTGGCTGCGGGAGCGCTGGCAGGGAGGGGAAATCCGGCTCGGCCGGCGAGCTGGGTGTAGGCATGTCCGCACCGCGGGTGGGCCTTGACCAGCAGGGCCTGCCGGTCCGCTGCAAGCCGGGGCCACTGTGTTCCGCGCTCGCGGCGCAGTGCGGTCAGCCTCCCCGCCAGGAACTGTAGGACTGAACCGGACGGAGCTTCCTGCCGCTTGACGTGAACCCGCCGCGAACTCGTCGTCGGCGGAGCTTCTTGCGAGGTTGAGGCACCGAAGGCTGCGGCCGCCGGGCGGGGCAGGCAACGGTGAACGCGGCCCCGGCCGCCGCGGCGGTGGCGAGTACTTCGCGGCGGACCGGGCGGGAGGGCGCGGGCGATGGTGTCGAAGGCGTCAGGACCGTGTCTTCACCGGGAACGTCAGCGACATCGACAGCCACGCGTACACCGGTCCCAGCGCGTTCATGGCGATCACGGACACCCACGCAGCCCACGGGTTGCCGACGTCGTAGCCGAACCCGCCGAAGAACGTCGCGAAGTAGCTTGCGAAGCCGAAGAACATGCCGGGGATCAGCGAGAACAGCTTGAGCTTGCCCGTGTACATCAGCGCGGAGTTCACGACGAGGACGCACAGCGCCCCGAACGCGTTGCGGGCGAGTTGGCCCTCGCCGAAGGCCGTGCCCTGATGGGTCTCCAATAACACGATCACCAGGGCGTACGTCGAGCCCATCGGCATGGCCAGCCACAGTCGCTTGGCGTCGGGGAGGTTCGGCCCGCCACGTAGGAACATCCCTGCCCAGGGGATGAAGATCGCCCACGGCGGCAGATGCCATACGGTGCCACCGATGAACGCGGTCGTGGCCGCAAGCACCGACGCCGCGATCTCGTGCGGTATCCGCTCCCGCCTCGGCGGCGGGGCCTCGACCGACGTCGTCTGCCGGCCTGCGGTCGTCTCGGCCATGTCAGGCCCTCCGACGGGTCACGAGAGAGCTGTCGAGCTCCGCGGAGAACGTCGAACGGCTCACGACGCGGCCCGACTTGACCACCGCGGTACGGATGGGCCGCTCCAGGAGCACCGAGTCGTAGTCGTCCGTGTCGAGCACGACGAGGTCGGCGACCGCGCCCTCATGTACTCCGTAGTCCGCCTCCGGGAGCCCGATCACCCGCGCGGCATCGTACGTCACCATGCGCAGCACCCGGCGCAGGTCCGCCGGGCCCGACAGATGCCCGAGCCGGGCCAGCAGCAGCGCCGCCTCCAGGACGTCACCGGTTCCGTACGAGGTGAACGCGTTGCGGATGTTGTTGGTGGCGCATGCCGTGAGCACGCCCGCCTCCCACAGTTCCCGCACCGGGGCGATGCCACGGCGTACCGCCGTGTCGTCGCCGCGCCCGCCGAGGAACAGATCCGTCGCCGGCAGTGGCACCACGGCCACACCCGCCGCGGCCAGGTCGGCCAGCACGGCGCGGCGCTCGGCGGGCGGGCGGCCGCCCAGGGAGGTGGCGTGGCCCAGGGTGACGCGCCCGGACAGGCCACGTGCGACCGTGCGGGCCGCGATGAACTCGGCCAGCGCGAACTGCTCGTCGCCGCAGTCGTCCGCGAAGTCCGCGTGGAGATCGGCGGGCACCCCGTACTCGGCGGCGAGGTCGAGCACCAGCTCCACCTGCCGGTGGCAGTCGGTGACCGACGCCTCCGAGTAGGTGCAGCCGCCGACGGCGTCGGCGCCCGCGTCCAGCGCCTTGCGCAGCAGCTTCTCCGTGCCGGGCGCCCGGAAGACGCCCTCCTGCGGGAACGCGACGACCTGCAGGGTGACCAAGTCGGCCCAGCAGTCCCGCAGTTCGAGCAGCACCTCGAAGCCGACAAGGCCGGCCACCGGATCGACGTCGGGGTGGGCACGGACGGTCGTGGTCCCGTTCAGGACGCACATCCGCAGCACCCGCTCGGCGCGCGCCCGCACGTCGTCACGGGTGAAGCCGGCCTTGAGTTCGGCGGTGACGCGGATGGCGTCGGCGAGCGTCCCGGTGGGATTGGGCCGCACGGAGTCGAGCAGCGCCTTGTCGGGGTGCAGATGCGCCTCGATGAGCCCCGGGATCACCACCCGTCCCGCGCAGTCGAGCACCTCGGCGCCGTCGGGCGGCTGAAGGTCCTGGCCGATGGTCTCGATGCGTCCGACCCGGATCCGGATGTCTGCCGGGTCCGGGGAGTCCTCGGCGCGTGCGTGACGCAGCAGCAGAGCGCTCACGAGGGGTTCTCCTCACGTGGTCGTGGCGGTTGGGGACCGTACGTGCGGGGAGTGCGGGGGCGGCGCTTGCGGCGGGTCAGGTCAGGTGACGGCGGGGACGCCCGCTTTGCGGATCATGCTCGCCGCCGCGCGGCGGCCCGCGCCGCACTGACCGCCCTCGGCGCCACCCCGCCGCCCGCCTGGACGCCGCCCTCGGTGAGCCCGGGCCGAGGCCGCCACCTGCGTGCCCTGTACGCGGGCGGCACCTTCGCGTACGAGGCACGGCAGTTGCTGCCCGACGCGGTCACCGCAGTGCGGCCCTTCGCTCCGGGCGGCGACATCGCCCTGCCGGCGCGGCACTTGGTGCTCGACCTCGGCGACGACGCCTACACCGCCGGCCGCCCGCACCCGATGATCGACCCGACGGTCCGCGCCGCCCATCTGCGCGCCGCGCTGCTCGACCCGAACACCGCCGCAGTCGTCCTCGACGTGGTCCTCGGCCACGGCGCGGGCCTCGACCCGGCCGCAGCCCTCGCCGCCGAACTGGACCGGGTCCCGGCGTCCGAACGGCCCCCCGTGCTCGCGTTCGTCGTCGGCACCGAGCGCGACCCGCAGGGCACCGCAGCCCAGCGGAGCCGCCTCGCGCAGGCGGGCGCCCACCTCGCGCCGACCAGTACGGACGCGGCCGAATGGGCCGTGGCCCTGATCGGCTCGGCGGCACACGTCCCAGTAGGGACACGGGACTTGACGTCGACCGGATGACCCACCGCCCGTTTCGGCAAGACCACGTCAGGAGACGCCACGTGAACGCTCCCACCACGCCCGCCCTGCTCGGCGCGGGCGACACCCCGGCCCGGATCGCCGCCGTCGGCGTCGCCGACTTCGCCGACGTCCCGCGCACCGCGGGCGCCCAGGTCGACGCCCTCGACTGGCGTCCCCCGGCCGGCGGCGACCCGGACGCCGGCTGGGACCTCGCCGAGCTCACCGCCCACCCGCTCGTCGAGGAGGCCAACCGCACCGCCGTGGCACGCCTGCTGGCCGCCCGGCCGCTGTGGCGCGACGTCCGCCCGGCCCGCGAGGTACTGCCCGTCCTCGACGACCGCGCCACCGGCGAACGTGTCCTGCTGCACGCCGGACCCCCCATCGGCTGGGCCGACATGTGCGGGCCTATGCGCGCCGGCGTGATCGGCGCCGCCTTACTCGAAGGCTGGGCCGACACCCCGGAGAAGGCCGAACTCCTCGCGGACTCCGGTGCGTTGCGCTTCGAGCCGTGCCACCACCACGAGGCCGTCGGGCCGATGGGCGGCATCACGTCCCCGTCCATGCCGGTGCTCGTCGTCGAGGACCCGGCCACCGGGCGCCGCGCGTACGCCAACCTCAACGAAGGCGCCGGACGCTGTCTGCGCTACGGCGCCCTCGGCGACGACGTCATGGAACGGCTGCGCTGGATGGCCGACGTGCTCGCCCCCACCCTGGACACCGTCCTGGGTACCCTGCCCGAGGGGGTCGACCTGCGCGCGATCACCGCACGGGCCCTCCAGATGGGCGACGAGTGCCACAGTCGCAACACGGCCGCGTCCGCGCTGCTCCTGCGTGAGATCGCCGCCCCGCTGTCCCGGACGGAGCACGGCCCGGACGTCCTGGAGTTCCTCGCCGCGAACCACTACTGGTTCCTGAACTTCTCCATGGCCGCCTCGAAGCTGGCCACGTCCGCCGCGCACGGCGTGCCCGACTCCACCCTCGTCACCACGTTCGCCCGCAACGGCGTCGAGGTCGGCATCCGCGTCAGCGGCCTCGGCGACGCCTGGTTCACCGCGCCCGCCGCCCGCATCGAGGGGCTCTACTTCGCCGGATACGGGCCCGAGGACGCCAACCCCGACATCGGCGACAGCGCCATCACCGAGACCAACGGCCTCGGCGGCTTCTCGCTTGCCGCCGCCCCCGCGATCACCGGGTTCGTCGGCGGCACCGTCGACCAGGCGCTGCGCACCAGCCATGACATGGCCCGCATCACCCTCGCCCGGCACGAGGCGTACCGGCTGCCCGCGCTCGGCGGTCTCGGCTCGCCCGTGGGGATCGACCTGCGTGCCGTCGTCGACACCGGCATCGAACCCGTCGTCACCACCGGCATCGCCCACCGCGAACCGGGCATCGGGCAGATCGGCGCCGGACTCGTGCACGCCCCGATGGAGTGCTTCGTCAGGGCGCTCGCCGCCTTCCCCGTACCGCGGGACGAGGAGCCGGAGGACACCCGGACACCATGAGCCCGACCACCCTGCCGGGCCTGGTCAGCCAACTGGCCCGCGACGTCCTGGCGGGCCCCTCCCGTCCCGCCCGCGTCATCGCCGTCGCCCGGCAGGCGCTGTATCTGCTCCCGCACGGACAGCGGGGACCACTCGCCCTGGTGGAGCCCGGTGCCGTGCGGGTGCCGGCCGCCGTCGTCCTGCCGCGCGCCGCGGGGGAACGGCCCTTCCACGGGCTGACCCCCGGCCGCACGGGACGCGTCGGGGCCGGCCGGATCGCGATCGGGTCCCTGTGCCTGACCGCGGGGGAGTTCTGGGCGCCGCCCCGCGCCCAGGACACCCCACCCGGCCCGGTCCTCGACCGGCTCGCGACGCTCCGCCCGCCCCGGCCGCTGCCGGCCGAGGTCCGCCCCGCCGCCCGTGCCCTCGTGCGCATGCTCGCGCACGGCGGCACCGTGGCCCGGCGGCGCGCGGCCCACGCCCTGCTCGGCCTCGGCCCTGGCGCGACACCCTCCGGGGACGACTTTCTGTGCGGGCTGCTGCTCGCCGCCCAGATGCAGCCGCGCCCGCCGGACTGGCTCGCGGCACTCGCCGACGTCGCGGCAGAGGCGGATGCGCTGACGCCGCCGGTCTCCGCGGCCCTTCTCCGGCATGCCGCCGAAGGCCTGTGCATCCCCCAGGTCGCGGAGCTGCTGCGGGCCGCCGCGACCGGCGGCGACCCGTCCGGACCGGTCGCCGCCCTGCTTGCCGTCGGCCACAGTTCGGGGTGCGACCTGCTGCACGGCCTGTGCGCGGGAGCGCGCCTGGCGACGCGCGCCCGCGACGGCGTCGGGCCGGGATCCACACCGTCGTGATGTTCAGGACCCCTTGATGCCGTGGTCCGACGGCTCGCGCCCGTACCGGGAGGGCTCGGCGCCGCCGAAGGGGCCCGCGGCCGATGCCGCTCAACGCCCGCACCGAGCGGTTCGTGATCCGAACGAAAGACCCTGGCCCTCCTCCGCCTTCGCATCCTCCTGCGGTGACCGCCACGCGGCGCGACCACCGATTTCGGGACAGAGCCATTCGCTGGACAGTCACTCCACCCGAAAGGAGGCGAAAGCCGCTCGGCCGGACAGGCGGCGCGCGATCTTGGGTAATCCTTCGCAGCGGGCCGAGAGCCGACGGCCGCGGCCCGGAACCCGGCGGTCGCGGTCCGGGCGAGGCCCGTAGGTGTGTACACGGAAGGCAAAGCCGGCCCGAACCGACGGGGCGGGCGGCGCCGACCAGGGTGCGGACGGGCCGACCGTATTCCGCACCTGACACACGCTCGTCCCATAGCTGAATACAAACTGGTTCGCCGGGACTGGCTGCGAGAAGCCGCAGGTGAGCGGGCTCGACCCGGAGGCCGGACGCGGGAGGTAACACATGTGCGGAATCACCGGCTGGGTGTCCTTCGACCGTGATCTGCGGTCCGAGAGCGTGACCTTGGACGCGATGACCGAGACCATGTCCTGCCGGGGTCCGGACGACCGCGGCACCTGGGCCGAGGGTCCTGTGGCCCTCGGCCACCGCAGACTCGCGATCATCGACCTTCCCGGCGGGCGGCAGCCGATGAGCGTCCGGACACCCGAGGGCACCGTCGTGCTCGTCTACTCGGGCGAGACCTACAACTTCACCGAACTGCGCCGCGAGCTGACCGATCTGGGCCACCGCTTCACGACCGACTCGGACACCGAGGTGGTCCTGCACGCCTACCTCGAATGGGAGGAGGGGCTCGCCAGGCGGCTCAACGGCATGTTCGCCTTCGCCGTGTGGGACGGCCGCCACAACCGGCTCGTGATGGTCCGCGACCGTATGGGGATCAAGCCGTTCTACTACTACCCGACCTCCGACGGCGTGCTGTTCGGCTCCGAGCCCAAGGCCATCCTCGCCAATCCGCTGGCCCCCGCCCGGGTCCGCCTCGACGGACTGCGGGAAATGTTCGCGATGGTCAAGACGCCCGGACACGCCGTATGGGACGGCATGCGCGAACTGGAGCCCGGCACCGTCGTCACCGTCGACCGGCAGGGGATGCGCCGACGCGTCTACTGGCAACTTCAGACCCGTCCGCACACCGACGACCGCGCCACCACCATCGCCACCGTACGCTCACTGCTCGACGACATCGTCCGCCGCCAGCTCGTCGCCGACGTCCCCCGCTGCATGCTGCTGTCGGGAGGCTTGGACTCCTCGGCGCTGACCGCCCTGGCCGCCCGCCAACTGGCCGAGCACGGCGAGAAGGTGCGCAGCTTCGCTGTGGACTTCGTGGGACACGCCGATGACTTCGTCGCCGACGAGCTGCGCGCCACACCCGACAGCCCGTACGTGCACGACGTCGCCCACGCCTCCGGCACCGAGCACCAGGACATCGTCCTCGACGCGCAGGCCCTCGCCGACCTCGACGTACGGGCGGAGACGATCCGGGCCCGCGACCTGCCCGTGGGTATCGGCGATTTGGACTCCTCGCTCTACCTGCTTCTCCGGGCGATCCGCGAGCACTCCACGGTCGCGCTGTCCGGCGAGTCGGCCGACGAGGTCTTCGGCGGCTACCTCCAGTTCTTCGACGAGGAGGCCCGGCGCGCCGACACCTTCCCATGGATGGCCCAGGCCCAGCGCTTCGGCAGCGACTCAGGCGTCCTGAGCCCCGCTCTCACCAAAGCCCTGGACCTGAAGACGTACATCGCCGACAGCTACGGCACCGCCGTCTCGGACATCGGCCGCCTCGACGGGGAGAGCGACTTCGAGTACCGGATGCGGAAGATCTGCCATCTGCACCTCACCCGCTTCGTACGGGTCCTGCTGGACCGCAAGGACCGCCTGAGCATGGCGGTCGGGCTGGAGGTGCGGGTGCCGTTCTGCGACCACCGGCTTGTCGAGTACGTGTACAACGCCCCCTGGTCGCTGAAGTCGTTCGACGGGAGGGAGAAGAGCCTGCTCAGGGAGGCGACCGCCGACCTGATTCCGCGGTCCGTGTACGACAGGACCAAGAGCCCCTACCCGTCGACCCAGGACCCGAAGTACGCCGTCGCCATCCAGGAACACGTCAGGGACATCCTCGCCCGCCCGTCCCACCCGGTCTTCGACCTGCTCGACCGGGACCGGGTGCACCAAGCAGCCCACCGGGACGCCCCGCAGGTGACGCTGGCGTCGCGGCGCGGTCTCGAACGCACCGTGAACCTGGCACTGTGGCTGGACCTGTACAAGCCGGAGCTGACACTCACCTGACGCCGGGCACACCGCGGGCCGGCCCCGCCGGCGCCCATCGGCGGGACCGGCCGCGGAGTGCCATCGGGCGCCGCCCTGGCTGATCGCGGCCGGCTGCCGCCCGCCCGTGGTCGACAGCCACCGCACCGGGATCGCCTATCTGTGTCGTTGGTACCGCCTGCGCGCCGACGGCGCGTGGCCCGGACGGGTGAAGACCGGCTCGGCCGCGCCGTTCGCGCTCGCCGGCGTCTTCCCTTCCGACAACGACACCTTCGCGGTGAACCTGGTGCTGGACGACGAAGGCCCTCCGCCCGTGGTTTGACGCGCAGGTGACCGCCGACCGCGCCGACGGGCAACGCCTCGCCGAGGGCTCACCACCCGCAGCTCGGCGGGCTGCCGCCGTGGCCGCATGCGCCTTTGACGATCCCGTCGTCATGCGAACCCGAGCCCAGGTGCGCCATCTCCTGCGGCCGGACGACGACGCCTACGGCACCGACGAAGTGGACCGACACGTCACCGCCTGGCTGGCCGCCCACCCGGACTTCACGCCGAAACACGACGGCCCGACCCGGGATCAGTGGGATGCCCTCATCCCGGGCTGAGGGCTTTCCCGGCACCTCACCTTCGACGCTCAGCGCCGGCAAACGTCTGCCGACACTCGTTTCTCTGGGTGGGCAAAACAGTCAGCGGCGGGTGAGGTGGGTGAGGGTGACGCCGTTGGGGAAGGCGGTGCGCTCGGCGACCTGGAAGACGGTGGGGTTGAAGGCGCCGTCGAACGCCGGGATTCCGGCGCCGGCGACCACCGGGTAGTTCTTGACCACCAGTTCGTCGATCTCGGGCAGGAGGGCGCCCGCGAGCTTGCCGCCGCCGCAGAGCCAGATGTCCAAGCCGGTGTCCTCCTGCCGCTTGAGTTCGCGGACGAGGGCGAGTGGGTCACCCGGGACGACGGTGACGGCCGGGTCGGTGTCGGGCTTGAGGGTGCTGGATACGACGTACTGGCGCAGGTGCGCGTATGGACTGGTGATCCCCGCGTCGAAGGCGGGGCGGTAGGTGCCGAGGCCCATGACGACCGTGTCGAAGTGCCGGTTGGGCACGTCGGTGAGGCCCACGGCGGCGCGGTGGGCGGTCGGGACGGTATCGGGGTACAGCGTGTTGGTCCAGGAGAAGTAGGCGGCGGTCTGCTGTTCGTCGCCGGCGGGGAAGAAGTCGTACTCGCCGCCGGGGCCGGCGATGCGGCCATCGAGCGTGACACCGACGTAGTACACGAGCTTTCGCATCTCTGATGGCTCCATACGTAGTACTCTAATTGAAGTGGTTTGAACGTAGTACTACAGATGGAGTGATGTCAATGGTGAGGCGAAACGACCAGCGGCGTGCCGCCCTCGTTGATGCCGCGATCGAGGTGCTGGCCAGGGAAGGCGCGCGAGGTCTGACGTTCCGGGCGGTGGACACCGAGGCCGCCGTACCCGCCGGCACGGCGTCCAACTACTTCACCAGCCGCGACGACCTGCTCACCCAGGCCGGCGCCCGCGTGTACGAGCGGCTCCAGCCCGACGAGGCCACGATCGCCCGCCAGCAGGCGGCCGGCCGCGACCGGGAGACCTACGCGGAGTTGATGCGTGAACTCGTCGGCCGCGTCGCCCGCTTCCGCACCGGCTACCTCGCGCTGCTCGAACTCCGCCTTGAGGCCACCCGCCGCCCCGAATTGCGCAAGGTCCTCACCGAGCGGGTCCGGGCCGACGTCGACGCCAACGTCGCCTACCACGAGACCTCCGGCCTCCCCGGCGACGCCATGGCCGTCAAGCTGCTCATTCTGGCTCTGAACTGGCTGATCGTCGAGCAGCTCACCCTGCCGGACGTCTTCACGGAAGCAGAGCGTGAACAACTAGTGACGGCCGCGGTCGAACGCATCGTGGCGGCGGAGTAGGCGGCTGACGCGCACAGATCCCTCAACGCGCCCCGAGCCGGGCCGAGTTCTTTTTCCGAGCGCGGTGTTCATGGACACCGGTACCGTGCTCCTTGCGGGCGGCGACGCTGAACTGGCGTACGACTGGGCACATCGTGAGTGCGCTGACGATAGGGGAGCGGAATGGGCGTCGCGACAGCGACGGTCCGTGCGGTGAACGGGCTGACCGCGCGGTGGGCGGCTGTCTCGGAGGACGCCACCGTGTTCTCGGCTGCGGGAGTGTGGCCGTTGCTGGCCCACCTGGCCGACGGGGCCGGGGGTGCTGCGCGGGCCGAGCTGGCGGAGGCTCTCGGGCTGCCCGCCGGGCAGGCGGCGGACGCCGCACGTGAGTTGCTTGGCGCCATGGGCGCCATGCGGGGACTGCACACTGCCCTGGGACTGTGGACGAAGCGCACGCTGGAACTGCGGGAGGAGTGGGAGGCGGGCCTGCCGGCCGACGCCCACGGGGTGCTCACGGGGGACCTCGCGGCCGACCACCGGGCGCTGGACGCCTGGACCGTGAAGCGGACCGGCGGGCTGATCGACCGTATGCCGGTCACGCTGTCCGAGAGCACCGAAATGGTGCTGGCAAGCGCGTTGGCCATGCGTACGGAGTGGCTGAGCCCCTTCCACGAGGTGGAGTTGGAGACGGCGTACGAGCCCTGGGCGACCAAGCCGCGGCTGGGCCTGCGGCGCTCCAGTGCCGTGCTGGACCGGGTCGGGTTGGCGGAGACGCCCGACGGGCACGTCACCGAGCTGAAGGTGCTGGGGAGCAACGCGCTGGACGTGCACCTGCTGCTCGGTGAGGAGGGCATGACGCGGGGGCGAGTGCTGGGAGCGGGGATCGATGTCCTCGCCAGCCGGTGCGTGGTCGTCCCGGGGCCACGGCTGCCCTACGGGAACGTCGGACCCGGTCTGCGCGTGGACAAGGTGCGCTGCGCGCGGCCCGAGCCGCCGTCGCTGGACGTGACGACCGTGGCGTATGACCTGAGGGCGAGCCACGATCTGCGGAAGCTGCACCGGTTGTTCGGACTCACGGAGGTACGGGACACCTCGCGCGGGCACTTCCCCGGCATCAGCGGCTCACCGCTCGCCATCGGGTCGGCCGAGCAGAGCACGATGGCGAAGTTCGGCGCGTTGGGTTTCGAGGCCGCCGCGGTGACGGCGTTCGGCGTAGCCGGCGGGGGCGTGCCCGACCGCCGCTACGTCACCACCAGGATCAGCGCCGACTTCGACCGGCCCTTCGGCTTCCTCGTCCTGCACCGCCACACGCGGCTCGTGCTGGCGGCGGGCTGGGTCACGGACCCGCTGCCGTCGCCCCAGTACGACTGGGACGATGAGCGGTGAACGGGACCGCGTCCGGACACTACGGACGGCCTCGACGGACTTGGCGGTGGCAAGGAAATCCGCCAGCTAGGCCGCGGCAGACAGGTCGTCGAGCTGTGTCGCGAGGTGCTTGGGGATCGTGCCCTGGCAGCAGGCGCTGACCTTGATGCCGGTCCGTCCGACCTGTCGCATGAGCATGCTGATCGTCACTTTCGCGTGAGGAGGAGCCCCCGGGCCGCGAGCGGTACATGCGCGGCCCGGGGGACGTGTCGGCGGGGATGGGTCAGCCGTTGTAGGGCGCGGTGATGTCCAGAACCCAGGTCACGCCGAAGCGGTCGGTGAGCATCCCATACAGCGGCGCCCACTGGGCCCTGTCCAGCGGGCGCACGATGGTGGAGCCCTGGGCGAGCTTGTCCCACAGGGCGCTGACCTCGTCGGCGTCGTCCCCGCGCACAGAGACGAAGAACGGGTTCTTTCCCTGGTCCCAGGGCAGCTGGGAGGGCACGTCGTAGGCCATGACGTGGAATCCGTTGCCGCCGGCCACCTCACCCCACATCACCCAGTCCGCCTCGTTCTCGTTCTGTACCGCACCCGCGTCCTTGTAGGTCACGGCGACAGACCCGCCGCCGAACACGGACTGGTAGAAAGCCAGTGCCTCGCGCGCCTGGCCCCGGAAGTTCAGGTGAGTGGTGGTCGTGACAGACATGGCGCTTCTCCTCGCAACCGATGACGCCGGCGCGACCGGGCAGCCGCCGCCCCAGCCGAAAGCTGTCGCTCCGGCCTTTCATGCGAGATCCACCATTCCACCGGTAGCGGACAGGGAGTGTCCTCTACTGGCGGCAGAATGATTCCATGCCGAAAACGTCCTCCCGACTGCTGGCCCTGCTCTCGCTGCTGCAGACGCACCGCGACTGGTCGGGCGACGCTCTCGCCGAGCGCCTCGACGTCACCGTCCGCACCGTACGCCGCGACATCGACCGACTGCGCGAGCTGGGCTATCCCATTCACACGGCCAAGGGCCCCGCGGGCGGCTACCGTCTGGGCGCCGGCGCGCAACTGCCTCCACTGCTCTTCGATGACGGCCAGGCCGTCGCCCTGGCTCTCGCTCTGCAAACGGCGGTCGTCGATGCCTCCATCGGCGAGGACACCTCCCGCGCCCTGGCGACTCTGCGTCAGGTCATGCCCACGCGCCTACGGCACCGCGTAGACGCACTGCAGGTCACCGCGGTACATCCCGCCGGTACACACACTGCGGCGACAGCCGACCCGCAGCTCCTGCTCACGCTGGGCGAGATCATCCGCGCCCGCGAGGAACTGCGCTTCGACTATCAACGCGCAGCCGGCGCGAGCGCCGCACCACGCCGGGCACAGCCGCATCACCTCCTCACGTGGCACGGCAAGTGGTACCTCCTCGCCTGGGACCTCGACCGAGAGGACTGGCGCGCCTTCCGCGCCGACCGCATCATCGTCCGCACCCCCAACGGACCACGCTTCACTCCCAGGCCGCTCCCCAACGACGACGTATCCGCCTTCATCACCGGCCGCTTCCGCGGCACGGACGGCACAACCGCCGACTGGCCGTGCCGAGGCGAGGCCATCCTCCACCTGTCCGCACACGCCGTCGCCCCCTTCACGCCCGACGGCATCGTCGAAGAACTCGGCCCCAACCGATGCCGTGTCATCCTCGGCTCCTGGTCATGGACCGGACTCGCCGCCAACCTGGGCCGCTACGACGCCGAAATCGAAGACGTAAGCCCACCCCAGCTCGCCACCGCTTTCGCCCTCCTCGCCGAGCGCTACGCACGCGCAGCACAGGCGAACACCAGCATCACATGACCCTCAGAGCACGCCTTCCAGAACGGCGATCGCCCAGGATCGAGCGCTCGTCTCGGTGTTGGAGAAGGGGTGATCGACGTGCGCCTCGTAACGCCCCTAGGTTAACAGCGGGTTGAGCGGGCATGCGAGGGAAGCCCGTCAGGGCGCTCAGTAGTGCGACGTGGACAGCTCATAGCCCCACTGACCCCAGCCGGCGTCCTGCGGCAGGTCGGTCTCTTCCAGGCGGACGTCGTCGCCCACTCGGTTGAGGTGGATGAGGCGTCCGAAGCGGGCCTCGGTGAAGCAGCCTTCGCCGCTGAACCACTTGAATGGCGGCGGGCACGCCTTCAGTTCGATGATGACCTCGAACCAGCGTTCGTTCTGCTTGATGGCGCCGTTCTTGATCTGGGTGCTCATGCCGTAGAAGAGATTGCCACCCCAGAAGCCGACCTCGTCTTTCTGGTTCGACGTCGTCCATGCCGTCGGGTCCTGCCATGGGCAGGCGACGAGCCCGAAACTGGTGGTGCCGTACTGGAGGCCGAAAGTCTTGCTCTTGACGTGGTAGTTGAACTGCTTCGGGGAGGCACACCCGTCTGGTGGGGCTGCCGAGGCGGTCGGGGCGTTGAGGATGGCGAGGCCGGCCAGCCCGGCCGTTGCCACGCCAACCACCAACGACTTCTTCATGGTTGTACGTATGCGCACAATTTCCCCCATGAGTAGTGCTGAAGTGACACGACGAGTCTTGCGCAGGACTCACATCGCGCGGAAGGAGATCCTGATGCGCCTTCAGTTCACATTGATAGCCTTCTCGGCATGACCTCCAGGGAGCCAACCATCCTGCAGCTCAAGCTGTTTCTGCTCCTGGCGGAGGAACTTCACTTTGGACGAGCCGCGCAGCGTGCCTTCATCACGCAGCCCACGTTCTCGCGTCACATCCAGTCCTTGGAGCGCAACCTCGGGGTGCAGTTGGTGGAGAGACGCACCCGCACCCTCAGCATCACTCCGTTCGGTCACGCTTTGCTCGACCAGATCCAGACGGTCGTGGACGCCGTCGAGGAGTTGCGGCATCAGGCCCGCCGCACGGCGGAAGCCGGAGCCGGCCAACTGGTCATCGGCTCCTTCGAAGCCCTCGCCTCGGTGGCCCCCGTACCGGCGATACTCGACGAGCTTCAAGGTCGGCTCCCCGGCGTGGACGTCCAGATCCGGCGAGCCGCTTTCGACACCGCTACCGTGCTTCTCGAAGGCCTGGTAGACGCCGCATTCGTCATCCTGCCGGCCCCCGAAGGCATCCAGTACCTGGAAATCGATACCGGTCCACGCTGCGTGGCCATGAGCGCAAGCGATCCACTTGCCGACCGCGCGACGATCACCCTGGCAGATCTCGCTGACCGACCACACATTGGCTGGTCACCGCGTGTGCCCCAGGTGTACCGCGACTACTGGGCCTGTGACCCCCGGCCGGACAGCACCCCGGTCCAGTACACCTCGCACTCGATGGTCGACTACGAAAGCTCCTTGCTTGCCATCGCGATGGGGGAAGGGATCCAACTGCCTCCCGACGCCGCGAGAATCCTCTACCCACGGCCTGGGGTCGCCTACGTCGAGGTGGAAGACCTCCCACCGTGGACCACAGCCCTGGCATGGCTCCCGGCCAAGCGGAACCATCCGCACGTCGCGGCACTGCGCAACACCACACGTGAATTCCTTCGCAGGGGCTGACCGGCAGCCTTCGGGCCACCTGAACCAGCGGGTGTGCGCCCGCCCGGCGAGCACAGCAGTCGGCGAACCGCGCGGGCCGTCCGGTCCTCGCGTTACAGCGACATTGTGTTCCGCCTGGCCACCCCCGCCGGACACGCGTACGCGCCGCAGCGGGTCGACCTGCTCGACCAGAAGACGTGGCGCATCGACCGCACCGCCGACTACGGCAGCTTGCAGAACGCCGCCCGCGGCCGGATCGACCCGGAACGGATCGAGCGCCACTGGGAGGACATCTTGGCTGAGGACGCACGTGCGCGCAGAGTCGAGGGCGGCCCCTACCCAGGGCGCAGAGTGCGGGGCCGCCCGAGCCCCGCGTCCTGTCAGCGCGGGGCACTCTCCGAACGCTAGAACCCAGTCCCCGGCTTCGCTCCTCCGGTGTGTCGGCCGAGTGAGTGCTGGCCACGGCTTCTCTCAAAGCGAGGCGCCACCGGCCGCGCCCGGCGACGCCATGAGCCAGGCTCCCCGGGCCGGCTCCCGGTCTCTGCCGTACCGGAGCGGCAGCTCGCCCGGAGTAATCGTGGCCACGAGGCGAGGGGAGACGAAGCCGTCGGTTGTGCCGGATCGGCGGGGTCTTGGGTCCCGGCGCCTCGCCGGACCCGTTGTCAGTGCCGGATGACACCATCCGGCCATGAGTGGCGAGTCTTTCAACTGGCATGATTTCCTTGGACGTTGGCAGGAGGAGTGGGTTCCGCGCGCAGACGGGGACGAAGACGAGGACGGTGGGCAGACCGTCGTTCCCCTGGGCAGGCCCGGGGCGGACGAGGCGGCGATCGCCGCGGCCGAGGAGCGGCTGGGGCGGCGGCTGCCGCCCTCGTACCGAGAGTTCCTGGCCGTGAGTGACGGGTGGCACGTGGAGCAGATGGCCGGGGTCTATCAGCTCGGCGGCGCCGCGGACATCGACTGGTTCCAGGATCCGTTCGGCATGACCCCGATGTACGAGGAGAACCTGGGCGACAACCCGCGCAAGGAGGACGTCCTGCTGGCCGGGATGTGGCGACGGGCGCTACAGCTGGAGACGGACTCCGACATGTCGTACGCCCTGCTCGACCCGGGCGACAGCGGCCAGGACGGCGAGTGGGCGCTGTACGTCTACAAGGGCTGGAGCGGTGAACTGCCGGACCGCTACCCGTCGTTCCGCGCGTACATGGAGGCCATGTACCGCGGCTTCCACTCCGACCGAGTGGAGAGACCCGACTTCGTGAACGCGACCACGCGCGCCCAGGACGCCCAAGTGGAGGAGGCCCGGCTGCTGGCCCTGAGCGGACGGTACGAGGAGGCCCTTCCCCTGCTCGAGGAGGCGCTGTCCTTCGGACGGCCGCGGAGCGCCGTCCTGCTGAACCAGCTCCGGCATCTGCTGGCTCCGCACAGCTCCCGGGGGTACGGCAACCTGGTGGCCGACCCGCGCTATACGCCCGAGATTCTGCCCGTGGAGGCCATGACACCGGCACGCGGCGAATCGCGGCTGGGCGGGGACGACCACTGGCTCGGGATGATGACCGCCCGCGGGGCCGCCCGGAAGACCGCCGAGGCCGTACTGAGCACGATGCGGGACGGCACCCATCGCTACGCGCCTCCCGGTCCATGGGGCCGAGCCGTCGCCGAGGCCCGGGAGTCGGCCCGCTGGGGCTCGACCGACGCCGCGTGGCGGGTGCTGCGGGACGCGCTGCCGCTGTGGGAGGCGCCCGGGCCCTCGCTGATCGCCCCGATCGGCCTGCTCGCCGATCCGGTCCTGGGTCCGCTGATCACCCCGGAGCGCGGGCGGGAAATCCTCGCGACACCGCGGGCCGGAGAGACGGGACCCGCTCCAGAACCGGTGCCCGATCTCGACCCGCCGGGCCTCGCCTGGCTGACGGAGCCCGCGGCGAACCGGCGGCCGCTCGACGGATACCGCTGTGTCTGGGTCGAGGGGATCGACCCCGCCCGCCTGCCCGCACTGATCGGAGAGCAAGGCGCCGAACTGACCGCGCCCACGGATCTGCGCACGGCGTCCTGGCGGGCACCCAAGCCCCACGAGCGGGAGGGCGTGGAACTCTGGGAGGACCGGGCCGTGGTCGCCGTCGGCCGGACCGCCGATGCGTGGGCCTTCGCCTTCGACGGCCACTCCAACCCCCACCTGAACAAGCTGTTCCTGTCTCCCGCTCCGGCCGCCTCCTCTTCCGGTCGCGCGGTGGTGGTGTGGCGCGACCCGAGGCGCTCGTCCCCGGGCGACCACCCGGCCGCGTTCCACCTTTCGGTGGCCGAACAGGGCGAGGAGCTCTACGCGTTCACCGTGCGGGGTTCGGAGATCCAGCGCTCCGGCGCGATACCCGAGGCCCTGGACCCCGCACGGCTGTTCCGCCCGGAGGACACCGAACAGGACTGCGAACGGCGTGCGTTGGAGGCTCTGCACACCGAACTCGGGCTCTCGCTACCCCGCTTCGCACTGACCGAAGGCCGGCTCCGGACCTTCACCACACGGTCCTGGACCCGGGCGCCACGCGCGGGCGAGGGCTTCGCCTACGCCTACGTCGGTTTTGAGCGGCACCGGCCCTGAACTCGGGCGGGCCCGCATCCCCGGTGGAAGGTGGGCCCGCGGCCGACGACCGGCTGTGGCTCAGGTGCGGGTCCGTGCCGGTCAGAGGCCGAGTGGGAGAGCGGTGAGCTCGGCGCGGGAGGCGACGCCCAACTTGGCGTAGCAGTTTCTCAAGTGGAAGTCGACGGTGCGTGAACTGACGAACAGCTGCGCGGCCACGTCCCGGTTCGACAGGCCCTGCCGGACCAGGGCGGCAACCTGGCGTTCCTGCGGGGTCAGCTCGGTGGCGGTGGCGACGTCGCGGCGGCGGACGCTCTCGCCGGAGGCGCGCAGCTCTTGCGTGGCTCGCTGGGCCCATGAGGTGGCCCCGAGGCCCTCGAACAGCGCCAGCGCTGTGCGCAGGTGCTCGCGGGCGTCGACCCGGCGGCGGGCACGGCGCAGGTGTTCGCCGAAGGCCAGGTGGGTGCGGGCCCGGTTGGGCAGCCGCGGCGAGCCGGCGTGCGCGGCGAGTGCTCGCTGGAAGTGGGCCTCGGCGTCGCTGTCGGCTGCGAGCAGGGCACGGCCGTGTTCGACGACCGCGGTCGCGCCGTGCAGCCCGGTGCCCGCGGCGAACTGCTCCAGCTCGGCCAGCCAGGTGCGGGCGAGTCCGGGGCGGTTGCCGCGGATGGCGGCGTCGAACAGGTCGAGGGCGGCCAGGCGGCGGTAGGCCGGCCCTTCGATTTGCTCGAGGTGGTGCAGCGCGGTCGCCGGCTGCGTGGCCGCGCGCAGCCCCCGGGTCCAGTGCGTCAGGTCGGCGACGAGACCGTCGGTGATGCCGACCGGGTGCTTGTCCCGGATCTCGGTGACCTTGTCCAGGTGGCGGTCGGTGACGTCGTCTCCGCGCAGCGCCGCGACCAGGGCGAGTTGCGCGGTGGGCAGTGCGGTCAGCCCCGGGTGGCCGGTGCCGACGGCCAGCGGCAGCGCCTCGGCGGCGGCACCGGCGGCCTTCGGCCAGGCGCCGGTCGCGATCTGGAAGTGGGCGCCGCGGGTGAGGGCGTGCTCGACCATGTTCAGCGCGCCGGCGCGGCGGGCGGCGGTCAGTTGCTGTTCGTGCAGCCGCAGTCCTCGTTCGTCATCGTCGATCAGCATTGCGGCGATGCCCAGGTTGGGTTGCAGCAGGTGGTCCTCGACTGGGACGGCGTCGGTGAGGCCGAACGCGGACCGGAAGGATTCCGCGGCGGCCGCCCAGTCGCTGCGGGCGACGGCGCCGAAGCCGTGCAGCAGCACCCAGGCGGCCCGCACCCGGGGCGGCGCGTCCGGCGTGGGCTCGGCCACCAGCGCGGTCGCGTCCACCGCGCGCGGGCATCGGGCGCCGAACGCCGCCAGCGACGCGGCGAGCATCGCCAGCTGAGCCACCAGTGCCGCGTCCCCGTCGGCGGCGACCTCGGCGGCCTGCAGGATGAGGTCGTAGCCGTCGTTCAGCGAGCGGGTGTTCCACTCGATCTGCCCCTGCAGCGTCAGCAGTTGCGCACGCGCCGACGGATCGGTCACGTCTGCCGCGGCGGCCTGGGCGAGTGCCGAGGCTCGCGAAGGGTGCGCGCCCAGCCAGGCCGAGGACGCGGCCAGGTACAGCCGCCGGCCGCGGGCCTCACCGCCGGCGGTGAGCTCGGCGGCGCGGGCCCACGCGGCGGCCGACGCCTCGTGGCCACCGCGGGCCGCAGCGCGCTCGGCGACCCCGTCGAGGGCGGCGACGACGTCCTCGTCCGGCCGGTCGGCGGCGGCGGCCAGGTGCCAGGCCCGCCGCTCGGGGTCGCCGGTCAGCACGTCGGCGAGGGCACGGTGCGCGGCGCGGCGCTGCGCGCTGGTGGCCGCCCGGTAGACCGCCGAACGCACCAGCGGGTGGTAGAGGGAGACGGCGTCGCCGTCGACGCGCAGCAACCCGGACAGCTCCACCGCGTCGAGGGCGGTATCAGCGGCGTCGAGGCGTTCGGCGGCGTCGCGGACCACAGTCAGGCGGGTGGTGTCGTCGGTCGCTGCGACCAGCAGGAACCGCTGCGCGGTCTCGTCGAGGCGGCGGTAGCGGTCGAGGAAGGCGCGCTCCACGCCGCCGGTCAGCGGCAGCGGGGTGGGCAGCGGCGCCCGGCCGGTCAGTTGGTCGGCGGTGAGCACCCCGGCCAACTCGACCAGCGCGAGCGGATTGCCGCCGGTGCCCGCCACCAGTTGGTCGCGAGCCGCCGGATCGATGTCGGTCCCGGTGTGCTCGGACAGCAGCGCCTGGGCGTCGGGACCGGTCACGCCGCCGAGCACGATGGTGGGCAGGTCGCCCGCGTCGAAGCGGCGGGCATCGCCGTCGCGGGCGGCGAACAGCAGCGCCACGCGTTCCGCCTGCAGTCGGCGGGCGGCGAACAGCAGCGCCGCGGCCGACGCGTCGTCGAGCCAGTGCGCGTCGTCGACGACGACCAGCAGCGGGGCCTCTTCGGCAGCGTCGGCGAGGAGGCTCAGTGTGCCGAGGAACGTCCGGAAGCGGTCGCCCTCGCCCTCGGTCTCACCCATCGCCGCGCGCAGTGCCGCGGCCTGCGGCGCCGGCAGGGCATCGATGCGGGTGCGCAGCGGCCACAGCAGCCGTTGCAGGGCGGCGAAGGCCAGCGGCGATTCGGACTCCACACCGGAGGTGCGCAGCACCCGCAGGTCCAACGCGGTTGCCAACGCGTCGTCCAGCAGCGCCGACTTGCCGACACCGGCGACGCCACGCACCACCAGCGTGCCGCCGCTGCCGGTGCGGGCGGCGTCGAGCAGGGCGGCGATCGCCGCGCGTTCGGGATCCCGTCCGGCCAGCACGAGCCCAACGGTACCGAACGCGCCGGCGAAAACACCGGCGCGAGTGATCACGTGCGGCGAGCGTGGCAACTGGCCGCAGGCGTGCTGCAGGCCGCCGGTGCCGGCCGCACCTCCGACGCCGCTTCGGGCTGCCCCGGCTTCCTGCCCGTCGGCGCCGGCGTCGGGCCCATGTCCGTCGCCATCGACGTCGTCGGCAGCCACGGATCGCACCGTCACCGACCGGGCCGACCCTGGCGGAAAACCCGGCGATTTCCCCGGTGAGACACACCCACCCTCGGGCCGACGCTGGTCACCGTCACCGCCTCTCGCCCCCTGGACCGCGACGCCATCGCTGCCGCCGTCGACGAGGCGGGATACGCCCTCGCCCCATGACTCCGCCCATTCCGCACGCCACCTGGAGGACTGCCGTGCCCAGCACACTGCCCGCTCTCAGCGCCACCCCCGCGCACACCGAAACCCTGGCGCGCCGCTCGTCGCTGCGTCTGTCCGCCACGCTCCTGCTCGTGGGACAACTCCTGTACATCGTGGTCACCCAGTTCCACACCGATGGGGACGCGAACGATCACCCCGCCGTGTTCACCGAGTACGCCGACAGCGGGATCTGGACCGTTGTGCACCTCGGCCAGTTCGCGGGCACGGCGGTGCTCCTCGCGGGGCTGCTCGCCCTGTTCTTCGCCCTGGACCTCCAGGCCGCGACAGCCAGATGGGCTGGGCGATTCGGTGCCGCTTCGGCGGTGGCGGCACTGGCGCTGCACGGCGTCCTCCAGGCCGTGGACGGGGTCGCCCTCAAACAGGCCGTGAACGCGTGGGCGAGCGCCCCGTACGCCGAGAAGCCGGCGCGCTTCGCGGGCGCCGAGGCGATCCGCTGGCTTGAGTGGGGGGTGAGGAGCTACCAGAACTTCGCCCTGGGCCTCGCTTTGCTCCTGTTCGCGGCCGCGGTCATGCGGACGGCTTGGGTCCCGCGGCCAATCGGCCACCTGATGGGGCTTTCCGGCCTCGCCTATCTGGTGCAGGGCTGGGTGGTCGGCTCCGCGGGCTTCTCGGGAACGGAGACGATCGCAATCGTGCTGACCTTCGTCCTGGACGTGGCGTGGATGAGCTGGCTGGCCGTGGTCGCCTGGCGGATGCGGGATGCGCAGGCCCCGTCGCCCGGCCGATGAACGCCCGCCTCAGCACCGGCGAACGCTCGGAACCGGCACCGGCGCCCCCGGCCACGGTCCCGGCGGGCAGGGCCACTGACCCGGCCGATCCCGGCGACTTCCCCGGTGAGACACACCCGCTCCCGGGCCGACTCTGCTACCTGACCGCACCACCACCACCACCACCAACTCGAGGAGTCCCCTTGCTCTCCGGTACCCCCCGCATGTTCATCGGCTCGACCACCTTCGAGGTCAGCGGCATGACCTGCGCGCATTGTGTCCGCTCCGTCACCGAGGAGATCTCCAGCGTCGCCGGCGTCGAGTCCGTCACCGTCGACCTGGCCACCGGCAACGTCACCGTCACCGCCTCCCAGCCGGTCGACCGCGCCGACATCGCTGCCGCAGTCGACGAGGCCGGCTACGCCCTCGTCCCGTGACCCGCGCCCATCCCTGGAGACACACCGTGCACATCGAAGCCACAACCCCGAGCGCGGCCCCCGCGCCCACCGACGCCGTGACACACAACGGCCACCGCCTGAGCGTCAAGAAGTTCGCCCTGCACTTCGCCGAGATGACCGCAGCGATGGCCGTCGGCATGGTCGTCCTGCACCCGGCATGGATGTTCGTCCTCGACGCCCTCGGCGCCGTCGCGCTGATGCACAACCCGTACACCGGCGCGCTGATCATGGCGACGAACATGACGGTGGCCATGTCCGCGTGGATGAGGTTCCGTGGCCACCGCTGGCAGCCCATCGCCGAAATGGGCGCGGCCATGTACGTGCCCTTCCTGGTGTTGTTCGTGCCGTTGGCGCTCGAGCTCATCGACACCGGCGACCTGATGCTGTGGGGCCACCTGCTCATGCTCCCGGCCATGGCCGTGGCCATGCTGCTGCGCCCATACGAGTACGCCCACTGCTGAGGTCCCTGCCCGGGCCCGGCGACGTCGTCGACGCCTGCGTCGACGCCTGCGTCGACGCCTGCGGCGTCGCATGAACATGACTGCGGTGGTCGCCACCGTCCACTTCGACCCGGCGCAGGTGGGGCCGGGGAGCTGACCGCGGCGATCACCCGGGCCGGCGACGCCAAGGTCGGCGGGCGCAGCGACCTGCACTACCTATTCAGCGACGCCGCCACGGGCCGCCCGGTTGACGACCTGCGGTCCTACCCGTGCAGTTTCGGCTCGCCGACGGTGACGTGGTCACCGTGCTGTTCACCGTCCAAGCCGGCTGACCGGGCCTGCGGCCCGGGCAACGACTCTGGGGGAGGTGTTGGGTCCGACGCACCTCCCATCGACGACAGATACATCTGTGAGCATGTCCAGTGTCAGTGCGGTGCGTTTCACTGTCCGCCATGGAACTCACGCAAGCGACCGTCAACGACCTGCTGGCCCAGCTCGGCTCGAGGGACGGCTACATGTACCTGCCCATCGACCTGGACTCGCAGGACCTGACCGATCTGCTCGGCGACAGGTACGGCGCCTCGCGCACCCTCGTCCTTGGCGGCTTCACCGATCCGACGGTCGACGAGTCCAGGGGCGCCGCTCTCCACGTCCCCTTCGAGGACCGGGCCGTCACGATACGGGCGTGGGCGTACGGGGATCAGTGGGTCGGCACGGGTACGGCGCTGGACGGCGAGGGGATCGAGCGGCCGGTGCTGGTGGTCGCTCACAGGGAGGTGCCCGAGCCCTTGGCGGTCGCTCCGGACGAGGACGTCGACTGGGTGGAGCGGCTCATCCGGATCACCGGCTGGACACAGCCCGCCCGGCGGCCGGACGTGGACTGGGCGGAGGTGGA
Source organism: Streptomyces sp. NPDC047453 (assembly GCF_040643155.1). Classification (NCBI taxonomy): domain Bacteria; kingdom Bacillati; phylum Actinomycetota; class Actinomycetes; order Kitasatosporales; family Streptomycetaceae; genus Streptomyces; species Streptomyces sp. NPDC047453. The sequence continues at coordinate 66,057 of NZ_JBEYTS010000009.1, forward strand.
GTCGCGCCTGGGCACCGCGCTGCCGAGCGACTACAAGCGCATGGTCGAGACGTTCGGCGAGGGCGCCTTCGACGGATATCTGGACCTGAACCAGGAGCCGTGGACGTCTCTCAGGGAGGACGGTCTGCTCATCTGGGCGGGTACTGAGGACGAGTACCTGTACTGCTGGAGGGTCGACGGCGACGACCCCGACCGTTGGCCCGTCGTGGTTCGGTCCTTCGACGACGAGGACTCCTTCGATTGCCAGGCCGCGGAGTTCGTCTGCCGCATCCTGATCGAGCTGCGCCACCCGTTCACGATGGCCCGCTATTTCGCCACCCACTGGTTCATGAACTACCGGGAAAACGACTGAACCCCGCCGCCCACGGCATTCGTGGGGAACAGGGCCGAGCCTGCAGCCAACCTCCGAACCTTGCTGCGGATTTCGGCCAGAGCCGCGCGGATCGCGGTCAGTGCCTTCTCGCCGGCGGTGGCGAGGTCATGTCGATCAGGCTGGAAACCATCGGGTCGGTGGCGACCGGTCCGGGCACGGCCGACCAGCCCGCAGCAGTGCGATGCCGGCGAGGCAGTTCCCGCCGAGTGCGACCGCCGGCGCGAGATCCAGGGGGATCTTGCCCGGGTCGTGGACGGCCCGCGGCTGCCGCCAGGGGGCGAGCGCCGCGGAGATGGCCTCGACCTGGACAATGCTCATTGCTGCTGGTCAGAGGCACTTTTTGCTAGCCGACCGCCCGTTGGGCAGTCCGCTTCATGAGAGCGCGAGGCCAAGTTGATACACCCGCTCGCGCCAAAGGTCTTCCCACAGATGTTAGACGTCTGCTAATCATGTCACATGATGAATCGCCGGGCTGTCACGGTGATCGCCAAGGTGATCGGCTGTGCGATCTCCACCCTCAAAGTGTCGGGCCTGCATGGCTCAAATTACATGCTCGTGTACGACTCTGACGTCAAGCGCAAACCGTTAGGCAAACCCGTCATCGCCGGTGGCTCCCGAGCCGGCGAGCCGGCGCTCGTCACAGGAAGTGCCGCCCGTGCGGCCGAAGTTCACGCGGGTCGGCAGAGCGTTCCACATCAACCTCTGCGAAGACTCGGTAATCGACGTTTCTGTGTTTGTCTCTGATCACACGCCGACCGCCTACACCAATCCGGCCGCGATCGAGGCCGAGACCGCTGTAGCTGTCACCTCAGCCGCCCGCCTTTGGCTGCCGCTGGGCAGCCGGCTCTGAGGCCGACCTTCTGATCACGCGCGACGCCGCCGTCGACGCTCTGTAGAACGTCGATGGCTGGGCTGAACTCAAGAGGCGCTTCGTCATCACGAACGCCGTCGGTACTTCGGCACCGGTGCGGACCGGGCCGCCCGCGCTCGACCCCCTCCTCCAGGAACCGGTTCGTCAAGGCCTGGCTGCAGCCGCACTGCGTCGGCTCGTTCCTCCACCCCTGTGAGCCCAACTCGGCCCTCATGCCACGGGCATCGACGAGGCTCTCGACGGCGTGCTCGCCCCCATCCCCTTCGGACACCTTTCGTCAAGCAAGGAGCCAGTCATGAATAGCGCGGCCGGCATCACCGACAGCGGCTTGGCCATCGTGAACTCGATGCCGAGTGAGGAACTCGTTCAGACACTCTTCGACTCCTGCCACCTACCAGTACTCGCATGGGCTGAGAACGTCGAAGCCGCGCGGCCCTACGACACCGTTGAGGGTCTGCTCAGCCGGGCCACGGGCGCAGTCGACGGACTCAGCCAGGAGGAAGTGGTCGCCGCACACACCGGCCTGACCCGGATCGGCGCCCCGATCGCCGGTACCGACGCCGAGGCTCGCTGGTCACGCTCGGAGTCAGCAGGCGTGGGAACCGAAACGGAACTGCTCGCAAGCCTGGCGGCGGCCAATGAGGCATACGAGGAGCGCTTCGGCCACGTGTTTCTCATCAGCGCCACCGGCTTGTCCGGATGGGACATCGTCGAAGCCATCCGGGCACGCCTGGAAAACGACGAGGCAGCCGAGACGGAGCAGATCAAGAGCGAGCTCAAGAAGCTCATGGCGATCCGTCTTCCGAAGCTGCTGCATGAGCTGGCCGAGCCGGGCACCTCCCACTGAACCCGATCGAAGAGAGGAATGGACCCGATGTCAACCGTGAACGCATCAACCATCCTTCGCACGAGCCCCAAGGTCGGAGTCGACGGACGAAAACTGCCTGAGGGAGCCGAACCCGGTGGGCTCGGCCGGCTGCGTCACGCTGCCGAACTCGGCCTCGACGGGGTCTTTTTCCGCTCGATGTTCGAAATGAGCGAGACACTCGATCCGGGCGAGCTGCGCGAGGTGCGCGCGCTCGCCGACGAGCTCGGCCTCTACCTGGAAGCCGGAGTGGGGAAGGTCAACCCGTACGCAACTCCCGAGACGCCGGAGATCCGGATCCTCGGGGACGGGGATTACCTGCGCGGCATGGAGCGCATGATCCAGGCGGCGGCGGATATCGGCATTCACGAGCTCTGGACCGGAACCGCCAACTACAAGTTCGGGTTGCCCGGCTACTTCGTGTTCGACCGGTTCCGCACCGATGCCCCGTGGCCCGACCAGCTCACCGCGACCGTCAAGGTGCTCAAGAGCCTGGCCCCGGTGCTGAACGCGACAGGCTCGCATCTCAACCTCGAGACCCACGAGGAGATCACCAGTTTCGAGCTGGTGCGCATCGTCGAGGAGGTGGGCCCTGACACCGTCGGCATCACCTTCGACATCGGAAACGTGCTGGTCCGGGCAGAGGACCCGGTGCAGGCCGCCCAGCGCGTCGCGCCGTATGTGCGGATGAGCCATGTCAAGGACGCCGGCCTGTACTTCACCGACTTCGGGATCGGCCATCAACTCGTTCCCGTGGGCCAGGGCGTCATCGACTGGGAAGGAGTGTTCGGCGTTCTCTGGCTCGAAGCGCCACACGTCAACCTCTCCATCGAGAATCCCCAGCTGCGTTTCGAGATGCCGCTGCACATTTATGACCCGACCTGGCGCGCGGCGCACCCCGACCTCACGACCGACGAGCTCGCGGCGATCGTTCAGATGACGGTCGCTCACGAGAACAGGATCCGCAACGGGTTGGCGCCCACCCGCGAACAGGTGTACGCCGCGCCGTGCGAGTCGGAAGACCAGCTCGCCTTCATCACCGAGAGTGCGGCGTTCATCCGCGAAACGCTGGCGAAGGTGGCGGGGAGAGGCGACGGCTGATGAGGGTCGGACTTTCCTGCGAGTACTTCCCGGGCAGCCAGGACCGCTCACCTCGTGCCACCTTGCAACGAGCGGCAGAGGAAGGCCTGGACGGCGTCGCGTTCGCGAGCCCCCTCATGGTGAGCAGCCGGCTGGATCGTCATGAACTCATGGCGATACGTGACCTGGCGGCCGATCTCGGCCTGTATCTCGAGGTCGGGATCGGTGCCATTGCGACACCGGACCGTGTGATCCCGGCAGGCGAGGCCGAGTCACTGCTCGATGCCTGTCTGGTCCTGGGCAGCACCGAGATCACGGCGTACACGAAGCTCGATCGCTTCGACCCCGGGCACGCGTTCCCGGTTCAGCTGGATGGCGTGGTCACGCTCCTCACGGGGCTCGCCGCAAAAGCAAGGAACGCACATGCGCACCTCAACCTCGAGACGCACGAGGACCTCACGTCCACCGATGTGCTCCGGGTGGTGCAGGCCGTAGGCCCCGACGTGGCGGGCGTGTCTTTCGACCTGGCCAACGCAGTCGTACGCGGCGAGCACCCGCTGCATGTGCTCGAACAGCTCGCGCCCCACGTGCGTCAGACACAGCTCGAGGACGTGACCCTCAGTCTGACGAAGAATGGTCTGAGACGGCACCTGGCGCCATGCGGCGGTGGCATCACCGACTGGGCCAAGGTCATCGACGTACTCGGCGGACTGCCGGAACCGCCGAACCTCACTGTCGAACAGCACAGGGGCCAGTTCGACATCGAAGTCTTCGACCCCACCTGGGTCGACGCGCATCCCGATCTCGAGCCGGCCGGAGTGCTCGCGCTCGTGGCCGAGGCGGTGCGCAGTGCCCGTCAGGACAGGGACGGGACGTGGTTGCAGCTCTCCCAGGAGCCACAAGCGCGAGGGGAGCAGGAGTTCTTGGAACACCTTCGGCTCAGCGCGGATCACCTCCGCCTTGTGCTCGCAGAAAGCAGCAGGACCGACCGCATGACAGCGGCCGGGCGAGAGACCGGCCGCCCCCTTGGCGGCGGTGGCACCTATGAGGGAGTACAAGGATGATTCGTGGAACGCGCAAGCGTGCGGCGGGGGTGATGGTCACTCTCTGCCTCGCGCTGTCGGCCTGCACCATGAGCACGGACACCGCCTCGAGCCAACACGACGGGACCGGGCCGATCACCATGGGCTTCATCGGCGGCATGAGCGGTGTGTTCGCGCCGTACGAGAAGCCGGCCCTCGACGGCGCCAAACTGGCCGTCAAGGAGATCAATGCCGCTGGGGGTGTCGACGGCCGCCAGCTCAAGCTGGTCACCGAGGACAACAAGTCGGACATCAACGAGAGCGCGCGTGCCGGACAGGCCATCCTCGACGACGGAGCAGTCGCCTCCCTTGTTCCCGTGGACCTCAACTACGGCGGAGGAGCCGCGCAGGTCATCCAAGGTGCCGGCAAGGTCGCGATGTCGGTCGGGGGTGGCAGCACCCAGTGGGCGAAGTTCGGTCCGCTCGTCTACAACGTCGGCACCACGGCGACCTCGGACGGTGCGGCGATGGCGCAGTTCGCCCATGACAAGGGGATCAAGGACGCCTACCTCATGGTCGACACCATCTCGGACTTCAGCCAGGAGCTCTGCGACGGCTTCAAGACACGGTTCAAAGAGCTCGGTGGCAAGATCCTGGGGAGCGACACGTTCAACAACAAGGACACCTCACTCGGCGCCCAGATCACCCGGATGAAGTCGGCCGCGCCGCAGCCGGGCATCATCGCCAACTGCTCGTTTCCTCCTGGTGGCGCCTTGATGGTCAAGCAGCTCCGCGATGCGGGCATCAACTCGCCGTTGATCTCGAGCAACGGAATGGACGGAGACTTCTGGTTCAAGAACTCCATGCCGAACCTGTCCGGTGTCTACACGGTGGACTGGGCCTCGGTCTGGGGCGATGACCCGGCGCCTGGCGTCAACAAGCTCGTCAAGGACCTGGCCAAGGCGCAGGGCAGCCAACCGCAGAACCAGTTCGGTGTCACGGGCTACATCGCGGTGAAGGCCATCGCGGCGGCCATGAAGAAGGCCGGTTCCACCGACGGCGACAAGGTGGCCGAGGCGCTCAACTCCTTCAAGCACGAGGACGTGGGCATTCCCCTCACCTTCGACAAGGACTTCCACATGGACCGAACGCGGGAGTACCGCATCCTGCAGGTCGTGAACGGGCGTCCGAAGTTCGTGACCACAGTCAAGACCGCGGGCAACTAGAAACGCATTCGCGTGGGCCGGGCGCCGGCCCGGCCCACGCGGAAGGACGGAGAAGTTGTGACCCAGATACTCCAGTATGTTGTGGACACATTGAGCCTCGGCAGCCTCTACGCCCTGTACGCGTTGGGTATTGCCGTTGTCTTCGGTATCGCCAGGCTCATCAATTTTGCGCACGGCGAACTCATCATGATCGCCGGCTTCGCCCTGCTGCTGCTCGACGGCTGGCCTCTGCCTCTCCGGCTGGCCGCGGCCTGTGTGGCCGCGTTGATCGCAGCCGTCTTGATGGAGCGGCTGGCGTTTCGGCCCGTCCGAGGTGCCAAGGACGACACATTGCTGATCACGTCGTTCGCGGTGAGCTTCTTCTTGCAGAACCTGTTCATCGTCATGTTCGGGGCGCTGCCCCAGGGCACCCTGCTACTCCCCTCTCTCGGTTCCTCGTTCAACGTCCTCGGGGTCTCCATCGGCAAGCTCGACGCCGCCACGATCATGGTCACCTTCCTCAGCCTCGCGGCTTTGACGCTGTTCCTGACGCGGTCGTCGCTGGGGATCCAGATGCGTGCGTCGGCCGAGAACTTCCGGATGGCCCGGTGCCTGGGTGTTCCCGCCAACCGGGTCATCGCCACCGCGTTCGCGATCAGTGGTCTGCTGGCTGCGTTCGGCGCGGTCATGATGGTCACCCGCACCGGTCTGACTTCGCCGGTCATGGGTGTGACACCCGTGTTCGCGGCCTTCGTCGCGAACATCATCGGTGGTCTCGGGCGCTTGAGCGGGGCTGTGCTCGGCTCGTACCTCCTGGCCAGTCTGACGGTCGCCTTCCAGGCCCTCCTGCCGGTAGGCCCCCGTTCCTACCGCGACGCATTCGTGTTCGGCGCCCTGCTTCTCGTGCTGGTCGCACGGCCGAACGGACTGTTGCGGGCAGTCGCGACGGAGCAGCGAGTCTAAGGAGCGCACATGAGCAATCTGACCACTGTCAAGCGGCAACCGCTTGTCCCACTCACGACGTTGGTGGCACTGTGCGCCATCGTGACCATTGCCGTCTACGGCTCGGTCGCCGTGGGCAACGACTCGCTCAATCGCGCAGTTGCGCTCGGTCTGGTGAGCCTGATCGCCGTTGTCGGTCTGCACGTCTTCATCGGGAATTCCGGCGTGGCCTCGTTCGGGCACGCCGCGTTCCTCGCCATCGGGGCGTATGTGACGGCGGCCGTCAGGGTTCCGACGGCCACCAAGCAGGCGATGCTTCCCGACCTGCCGGGCCCCCAGACGACACCGTTTCTGGCCGTCCTGCTGGGCGGACTCGCGGCAGCGGTCGTCGCGTTCACCGTGGGCCTGGTGCTGATGCGACTCAACGGCCTCGCGGCGGGTCTGTCCACCTTCGCCCTGCTCTCGATCGTGTACGTCGTCGCGTCGAACACTCGCAAGGTCACCGGTGGCGTCAGCGGCGTCTTCGGCGTCCCGCAGACAAGCAACTCGCTCACCGTCCTGCCCTGGGTTCTGTTCTCCATCCTGGTGGCCTGGGCATTCGCCCAGACCCGGTTGTGCCTCCGGCTGAGGGCTTCCAGAGAGGACGAGGTCGCCGCCAGGTCGATCGGCATCGACGTGCTCTGGGAAAGACTGGGCGCCTTCACCCTGAGCGCCTTCCTCACCGGGATCTCCGGCTCGCTGATGGCCATGTACCTGGGGTCGTTCAACCCGGACGCGTTCTACCTCTCGATCACGCTGATCATGCTGGCCATGCTCGTCATCGGTGGCGTGACATCCCTGTCGGGCGCCGTCCTCGGAGCGATCTTCGTCTCCGCGCTCCGCGAGTTGCTTCGCATGGTCGAACGCGGCGTCGCAGTCGGAGGGGTGACGATCCCGCGGTTCGAGGGGCTGCAGCAACTCGGCACCGCCGTAGTTCTTCTCCTGGTGCTCCTGCTGAGACCCCGAGGCCTGACCGAAGGACGGGAGATCCTGCACATGGGTACGAGTTTCCTCTGGCGCCCGGTCCGAGGCCTTGTCCGGCGCCGCGACGAGGCAGCGAGCCGGCATGCCGACGAGACCAGGAGCAACAGCGACGCGGAGGCAAAGGCATGAACGCCACGGTTCGCACGGAAGCGGTCAGCGTGCACTTCGCCGGAGTCAAGGCGCTCCAGGACGTCGACCTCGAGCTCACCCAGGGCGAAATTCTGGGCCTGATCGGGCCCAACGGCGCCGGGAAGACCACGTTGGTCAACGTGCTCTCCGGTTACCAGAATCCCACCACAGGGCGGGTCTGGCTCAACAGCACCGACCTCACACGCCGCCGGCCCGCACGCCGCGCCAAGGAAGGCCTGGTCCGGACGTTCCAGAACGTGCGGCTCTTTCCTGAACTGTCCGTTCTGGACAACATCCTGCTCGGGGCTCTCGGCACCGGACGGAGGACGGCCGAGGGACTGCGCCTGGCCACATCTCTCCTCGAGTCCGCTCACCTGACGAACTGGGCGCGCACGGAGGCCCGCGCCCTGCCCTACGGCGCGGCGAGGCGGCTCGGCATCGCCCGGGCCCTTGCGACACAACCGCGGTTCGTCCTCCTCGACGAGCCGGCCGCCGGCCTCAATGACAGCGAGAGCGCGGACCTCGTCGAGAGCCTCAAGATGATGCCCGCGGAATTCGGAGTGGGGCTCCTTCTGATCGAGCACGACATGCATGTCGTCATGTCCGTCAGCCAGCGAATCCACGTGCTCGACTTCGGCAAGACCCTTGCTGTGGGCACCCCCGAACAGATCAAGCTCAACCCCGAGGTACAGCGTGCGTACTTCGGACGCCCCGTGGAGGTGCCACATGCTCAGGGTGAATGACCTGACGGTCCGATACGGCGCGGTCACCGCTGTCGACCGCGTGTCGCTCGAGGTTCCCGAGGGCAAGGTCATCGCCCTTGTCGGAGTCAACGGCGCCGGCAAGTCATCGACGCTGGCAGCGATTTCCGGTCTGGTGAAGGCGGAGAGCGGCAGCGTTGAACTCGACGGGGAACAGCTGTTGCGGCTGTCGCCCGAGACCGTCGTACGCAGAGGGATCGCGCTGGTTCCCGAGGGTCGCGAGATCTTCGCGAGCCTCACGGTCGAGGAGAACCTCCATCTGGGCACATTGGGACGGGGCGACCGTGGCACCGCCAAGGAAGCCACCGAGGAGGTACTCGAGCAGTTCCCGGTGCTCCGGAAATACCTCAAGTCCTCGGCCGGGAAGCTCTCCGGAGGCGAACAGCAGCAACTCGCCATCGCACGGGCCCTGCTGTCCAACCCCCGTGTGCTGCTCCTCGACGAGCCGTCGCTCGGTCTCGCTCCCCAAGTGGTGGACCTGGTCTTCGACGTCATCGACGGGCTTCGTGACCGTGGCGTGACCGTGCTGCTCGTGGAACAGAACGCGACGCGAGCCATCGAACTCGCCGACTTCACCTACGTGCTCAGGCTCGGCAGGATCGCCGACCAGGGCAGCCGGGACGCAATCCTGAGCCGGACCGACCTGATCTCGCTTTACCTGGGAGGCTGAATGAACGCGGTAGTGGTGAGGAACGCCCGTTTCGTCAACGAGCCGGGTCAGCACGACATCGAAATCGAGGCAGGCCGCATCCGCCGCATCACGCCGGCAGGGGAAGGGGGCGGCGCCACCGATGAACTCGACGCACAGGGCGGTTTGGTGACGCCGTCCTTCGTCGACGCGCACTTTCATCCGGACAAGGCTCTGACGTTCCCTCGGGTGGGGCCCATGGGGCAGGATTCCCCGGTCGACTCCCTGGCCGTCGGCGCACGTATAAAGGCAGCCTTCACGGTCGACGACGTCACCGATCGGGCCAGACGGGGCATAGAGGCGGCCGTCACGAACGGGGTCGGAGCGATTCGAGCACAGGTGGACGTCGACTCCGCCATCGGGCTGGCGGGCCTCCAGGGCATCCTCAAGGTCAAGGCGGACCTCCACGACGTGGTCGATCTCCAGATCGTCGCCTTTCCCCAAGAGGGAGTCGTCCGTGATCCTGGTGCCCTCGACCTGCTGCGAGAGGCGCTCACCATGGGGGCGGACGTCCTGGGAGGCGGTCCCGACAACGAGGGCGACCCGGCCCTCCACCGTGCCCATCTGGACCAGCTGTTCGAGCTGGCGGCGGAGTTCGACGTCGACCTCGACTTGCACGCCGACATGGACGAGGACCCCAGCAGGCGCGCGCTGGAGCTGATCGCGGAGCGAACCCTCGCCCATGGCCGGCAAGGCCGAGTGAACGCCGTGCACTGCTGTGCGCTCGCGGCGTACCCGGACGACCTCGCTCACCGTGTCATCGACCAGGTCGCGCAAGCGGGCATTCAGATCTGCATCTGCCCGATCGGCAACCTTCAGCTCGTCGGGGGAGACGTCACGCCGCGCGGTCGAGGAAGCTCGCGGCCCAAGGAGCTGCTGGCCGCCGGCGTGAATGTGGCCGCCGGAACCGACAACCTGCACGACATGTGGTTCCGCTTCGGGAACCTCGACCCCGTGGAGACGAGCCGGATCACGTGCCTGGCCGCTGGTCTGCGCACCGACCAGGAAGTGCTCGACGGCTTCGCCATGGTGACCGGCCGAGCGGCGGCCTACATGGGCCTCGGCGACTACGGCATCGCTCCGGGCAATGACGCGGATCTCGTGATGTTCAGTGCGGACAACCTCGACGACGTCATGCGAGGCGCCCCCGGTACGCGCACCACCCTCAAGAGGGGCCGGGTAGTCGCCCACCGGGAGACCACCGCCAGGATGGTCCGAAGTTGAGCCAGCAGGCAAGCAGCAGTTGGCTAGCCTGGCGCACACGTGAATTCATCGGACGTCACACACAGAGGAAAGGTTGACCATGCAGAGGGCTTCGCGCATGTCACTCGTCGACATTGTGGTCAACGAACTCCATGCGGAGATCAAGTCGGGTCGCTGGAAGGTCGGCGACCGGATCCCACCGGAGTCGGAGCTGGTCAACCTGCTGGGCGTGAGCCGTGTGTCCGTTCGTGCGGGCGTGCAGTCACTGGTGCATGCCGGCCTCCTGGTCACCCGCCAAGGAGACGGGACCTTCGTCGTCGCCACAGACGTGACCGACGTGGCGCTGCGCCGGCGGTTGGAGAAGGCCAGGCAGGAGCACGTTCTGCAAGTTCGGTACGCGCTCGATGTCGCTGCCGCGCGGCTCGCGGCGCTCAACCGTACCGAGCGCGATCTGCGCGGCATGACGGCCGACCTCGAGGCGCGCGTAGCAGCCTTCGCCACGCGCGATGTCGAGGCATTCGTCGCCGCTGATGTCGCCTTTCATCTGAAGGTGGCCGTGGCGACACACAACCCGGTCCTTTCGGACCTGTACGGCAGCCTGGTGGGCGCGTTGGCCGAAGCCATGCGTCGAGGCTCATGCCTCGAGACGGAGGAAGCCGCGGACGGCGAGGTGCTTCACGAGGAACTGTTCAGGGCGATCCGCGATCGAGAGGTCGACAAGGCCGTTGACACCGCGTTCGGCCTTGTCGATGCCAGCATCTGGGAGGTCGAGACCGCGAGCGAGCACGGGAGACAGAAACAGGACAGCTGACCTCGGCACCACTGTTCCTGCATCGTTGATCGAATTCGTGCCCTGCTGGACGAGCGGACCGCGGAGCGCGGTGCGCGGGCCCGTCGAGGAGCAGGGCACGCGGCTACGTGGGCAGGGCGCGCCGGCGGTGCGGCCTTTCTTGTGGAGGTACCGGTGGAGGGCCTGCGGCACGTGCTGCGGGCCGTGTGGCCGACGGGACATCGGCCCACGGGTCCCGGCGCGCGCCCTGCTCGCTCTGACGCGCAGGGGCCCAGGGCCCGGACTCAGCCCCCCGACGCCGCGCGCACCAGCGCGGCCATCACCCGTACGTCCTCGTCCATCTCCGGGTGCCACTGCACGCCCAGCACGAAACGGTCGCCGGGCAGTTCGACCGCTTCCACCGTGCCGTCCGTCGCGTGGGCCGAGGTGCGCAGCCCCTCGCCCAGGCGGGCCACCGCCTGGTGGTGGTACGTCGGGACGTATGTCTCCTCCGGGACCACGGCCGCGTACCGCGTGCCTGCCACCGGGGTCACCGGGTGGGAGCCGAAGACGCCGACGTCCTCGGTGTGGCCGTCGATGTGCTGGACGAGGGTGCCGCCGAGCGCGACGTTCAGCAGCTGCATGCCGCGGCAGATGCCGAGCAGCGGTGTGCCGGAGTCCAACGCCGCCCGGATCAGGGCGAGTTCCCACGTGTCACGCTCCCGTGAGGGCGGCCCGGTGCGCGGTTCGCGCTCGGCGCCGTAGCGCTCCGGCTCGACGTCCGGGCCGCCCGCGACGACCAGCCCGTCGAGACGGGCGACCACCGACGCCGCGTGGGACGGATCGTCCGGCGGCAGCATGGCCGCGAGCCCGCCCGCGGCCTGCACCAGCCGCGGGTAGACGGCGGGCAGCAGCGCCGCGGGCAGCTCCCAGACCCCCCAGGACGCCCGGGATTCCAGATAGGTGCTGACGCCGATGAGCGGCTTGCCCACTGTGTGCTCCTTCATGGTCCTCAGTCGCGTTCCAACTCGGCTTCCATCGCGGCGAGCGCCACAAGAAGCTCCATGGAACGGATTCATACCTTTGTGCCGGCGGTGCCGAGAAATCAAGACCCGTGCGGTGACGTCGCCGTGAATCGCCCGCTCACGTCAGGAAGCCGCGCAGCAACGCGGCCGTGCCCGCGCAGTGCTCGCGCATCATCTCCCGCGCGCCGTCGACGTCCCCGTCCAGCACGGCCTCGACCAGAGCGATGTGCTGGCGCTGTGAGTGCTCCAGGTTCCGCACCAGCAGCGGGATGCAGTCCAGCAGGTCGTTCACGGTCGCGCGCACAGCCGCGTACTGCGCGGTGAGCGTCGGCGATCCGGACAGCTCGGCGAGTGTGAGGTGCAGCAGCGTGTCGAGCCGGCGGTACTCGGTGAGCGGCGCGTCGTGCGTGCGGGCGAGCGCGTCCCGCAGCCGCTCCGCCTGCTCGTCGGTGAGCCCGTGTGCCGCGCACAGCCCGGCCGCGCCCACTTCCAGCACCTCCCGGAACCGCAGGACGTCCTCGACGTCGACCTCCTCGATACGGCGGCGCAGCTCGTCCTCGCCGGGGGCGGCCGCCTTCGGCAGGACGAACGTTCCGCCGTAGCGGCCGCGCCGCGACTCCACCAGGCCCTGGTCCTGGAGGACCTTCAGCACCTCGCGCAGCGTCACCCGGCTGATGCCGAGCCGGTCCGCCAGCTCCCGTTCGGACGGCAGTCGCTCGCCGCCGGGCACCAGGCCCAGCCGTACGACCTGGAGTATCTGTTCAAGAGCCTCCTCGAAACCGTTCCCCGCCCGCACCGGCCGCAGCACCGGAGTCAGCGGGTCGTCCGTGAAGGCACTCTCGCCCGCGTCCGTCTGCGACATCTGGCCGCACCCCTTCCCAAGCAATGGTTCTCAGCAATACCTTATAGGCCTCGGCTGACCGAAGGAGGCTTTCCCGTGGCAGACCGCACACCCCCGCTCAGCGTCGAGGAGCTTCGTGCCCTCGTCGCGAGCGGCGAGATTGATACTGTTGTCCTCGCCTTCCCCGATATGCAAGGGCGGCTCCAGGGCAAGCGGTTCGCCGCACGCTTCTTCCTCGACGAAGTCCTCCGGCACGGTACGGAGTGCTGCAACTACCTCCTCGCCGTCGACGCGGAGATGAACACCGTCGAAGGCTACGAGATGTCCTCCTGGGACCGAGGCTACGGCGACTTCGCCATGCTCCCCGACCTGGCCACTCTGCGCCGGGTGCCCTGGAACGAGGCCACCGCGATGCTGATGGCCGACCTCGCCTGGGAGGACCGATCACCGGTGGTGGCCGCGCCCCGCCAGATCCTGCGCCGCCAGCTCGAACGGCTCGCCGAGCTCGGCTACACGGCCAACGTCGGCACGGAGCTCGAGTTCATCGTCTTCAAGGATTCGTACGAGCAGGCCTGGGACGCCGGCTACCAGGGCCTCACCCCGGTCAATCAGTACAACGTCGACTACTCGGTCCTCGGCACCGGTCGCATCGAGCCGCTGCTGCGCCGCATCTGCAACGAGATGAGCGCGGCGGGCCTGACCGTCGAATCCGCGAAGGGCGAGTGCAATCCCGGGCAGCACGAGATCGTGTTCCGCTACGACGAAGCCCTGGTCACCTGCGACCAGCACGCCGTCTACAAGACCGGCGCCAAGGAGATCGCAGCGCAGGAGGGCTACGCCCTCACCTTCATGGCGAAGTACAACGAGCGCGAGGGAAACTCCTGCCACATCCACCTCTCCCTCGCCGACGCGGACGGCAACAGCCTCATGGCCGGGGACGGACCAGGCGGCATGTCCCCGGTGATGCGGCACTTCCTCGCCGGGCAACTGGCCGCACTGCGGGACTTCTCCCTCCTCTACGCCCCCAACATCAACTCCTACAAGCGCTTCCAGCCCGGCTCCTTCGCGCCGACCGCCGTCGCCTGGGGATACGACAACCGCACCTGCGCGCTGCGCGTCGTCGGCCACGGCCGTTCGCTGCGCTTCGAGAACCGGCTGCCTGGCGGCGACGTCAACCCGCATCTCGCGGTCGCCGGCCTGATCGCCGCCGGTCTCCACGGAATCGAGCAGCGGCTGGAGCTGCCCGGCGAATGTCCGGGCAACGCTTACACCGCCCACTACGAACACGTCCCCACCACCCTGCGCGAGGCCGCCGAACTCTGGGAGAACAGCCCGATCGCCAAGGCCGCCTTCGGTGACGAAGTGGTCGCGCACTACCGCAACATGGCCCGCGTCGAACTCGACGCCTTCGACGCCGCGGTCACCGACTGGGAACTCCGCCGCTCCTTCGAACGCATGTGAGGCCCTTGTTGTCGTACGAGCACGAGTACCACGAGGAAATGGACACGTACGTGCACGAGCACCAGGTACTGAACCCGGCGACGGAAGAAGTCATCGCGACCGTCCCCGCCGCCACTCCCGAGGACGTCGACGAGGCCGTCGCCCGCGCGGCTGTGGCCCAGACCCGCTGGGCCGCCCTCGCGCCCGCCGACCGGGCCAGGCTGCTGCGCCGCTTCGCCAGCGCCGTCGACGAACACCTTGAAGAACTTGCGCAGTTGGAGGTACGCGAGGCCGGGCACGTCATCGGCAACGCGCGCTGGGAGGCGGGCAACGCCCGCGACCTGCTCGACTTCGCCGCCGGGGGAGTGGAACGCCTGTCCGGCCGGCAGATCCCCGTCCCCGGCGGACTCGACATCACGATCCTCGAACCCCTCGGGGTCGTCGGTGTCATCGCGCCGTGGAACTTCCCGATGCCGATCGCCGCGTGGGGGACCGCACCCGCACTCGCGGCCGGCAACGCCGTCCTCCTCAAACCCGCGGAGACGACCCCGCTGACCGCCCTCCGGCTCGCCGAGCTCGCCCTGGAGTCAGGCCTTCCCGAACACCTCTTCCAGGTGCTGCCCGGCGTGGGCGACGTGGCGGGCAACGCACTCGTCGAGCACCCCGGCGTCGCCAAGATCGTGTTCACCGGATCCACCCGGGTGGGCAAGGCGATCATGGCCAGGTGCGCCGCCCGCGTGAAGCGCGTGACCCTCGAACTCGGCGGCAAGAGCCCCAACATCGTCTTCGCCGACGCCGACATCGAGGCCGCCGCCGCTGCCGCGCCCATGTCGTTCCTCGACAACGCGGGGCAGGACTGCTGCGCCCGGACCCGCATCCTCGTCCAGCGCTCCGTCTACGACCGCTTCCTGGACCTGCTCACGCCCGGCATCGATTCCGTCGTCGTCGGCGACCCGAACGACGAGCGCACCCAGATGGGCCCGCTGATCTCCAAGGTCCAACTGGAGCGCGTACGGTCGTATGTCACCGACGACCTGAAGGCGATTCGCGGCAGCGCGCCCGAAGGGCCCGGCTTCTGGTTCCCGCCGACCGTCGTCACCGACGTCGACCCGGCCGCGCCCATCGCCGCCCAAGAGGTCTTCGGCCCGGTCGCCGTCGTCCTGCCCTTCGAGGACGAGGCCGACGCGGTACGGCTCGCCAACGCGACCGAGTACGGCCTGTCCGGGTCGATCTGGACACGGGACGTGGGCCGTGCGCTGCGCGTGTCCGGCACCGTCGCGGCCGGGAACCTCTCCGTCAACTCCCACTCCAGCGTTCGCTACTGGACCCCGTTCGGCGGCTACAAACAGTCGGGGCTCGGCCGCGAACTCGGCCCGGACGCGCTAGCCGCTTTCACCGAGACCAAGAACGTCTTCATCAGCAACGTTTCCACCAGCACGAACAGCACGGAGGGCTGAGCACTCATGACCGACACCAGCAACGTCTGCCGCCGCCTCGTCGGCCGTACCGCCGTCATCACCGGCGCAGGCAGCGGCATCGGCCTCGCCACCGCGCGCCGGCTCGCCTCCGAGGGCGCGAACGTCGTCTGCGGCGACATCGACGACACCGCGGGCAAGGCCGCCGCCGAGGAGGTCGGGGGCACCTTCGTGAAGGTGGACGTGACCGACGCCGAGCAGGTCGAGGCGCTGTTCAAGGCCGCGTTCGACACCTACGGATCCGTCGACGTCGCCTTCAACAACGCGGGCATCTCGCCGCCGGACGACGACTCGATCCTGGAGACCGGCCTGGACGCCTGGAGGCGGGTCCAAGAGGTCAACCTGACCTCGGTGTACCTGTGCTGCAAGGCCGCCATCCCCTATATGCAGCGTCAGGGCCGCGGTTCCATCATCAACACCGCGTCGTTCGTGGCCATCATGGGCGCCGCCACCTCGCAGATCTCCTACACCGCGTCCAAGGGCGGCGTGCTCGCCATGTCGCGCGAGCTGGGCGTGCAGTTCGCCCGCGAGGGTATCCGGGTGAACGCGCTCTGCCCGGGGCCCGTGAACACCCCGCTTCTCCAGGAACTGTTCGCGAAGGACCCGGAGCGGGCGGCGCGACGCCTCGTGCACATCCCGGTCGGGCGGTTCGCGGAGGCCGACGAGATCGCGGCCGCGGTCGCGTTCCTCGCGAGCGACGACTCGTCGTTCGTCAACGCCACCGACTTCCTCGTCGACGGCGGGATCTCGGGCGCGTACGTCACGCCGCTGTAGTCCCCCTTCGTCTTCCGGCCACCACCCCGACAGCCGGGCGTCGCAAGGCGCCCGGCCGTCGGTCATGAGGCACCTGAGCAAGGGTGCCGTCACCGCGGTGGCCCCGGCCGGCGGCTCATGGGGTTCGGACGACCTGCCGCCATCACGAGGCGGGCATGCGTGTTCGCCCTAAGGCCGCCGCTGGTCCCGCGTCCAAAGCCGCCGCCGCGACTGTGGCGGCCGCTCCCGCCAGAACACTCCTCCTACTGATCACTACGACTCCTCGCCCAGGATTGGATGAATCGATTCAGTGTCGGTGAGTGTGGGTAACGTAAGGGCGAGCTGGCGAAGGTCAATCAGTGTGCAGGCATCGCGGGCGCCCCATTTCCGCCGCCACTCCGAGCGAAGCCGGCACGTGAAGCGGGCGCGAGGGTGATTGAACGGTTTCAATCAGGGCCGCGAAAGCCCGAGGACGCTCAGGTCACCCGACCCGCCAAGAGCGCAGGCGCTCGGCGATGTCGTACGAGTTCACTCGCAGGCTGTGACGTCGGCGATCAGCTCACGCCAGACCTCGAACTTCGTGTCCACCCGCTCTCCGTGCATTCCCAGCGACGGCCAGACCGTGGCCGTACAGCTCGTTCCGAGCCGGGTCCGCCGTACTCAATGTCGAAGGCGGCGACCGTCTCCGGGTTGCCGGTTACCTGGCACCCGTGCCGTCGGGCGTGAAACCGGGCGTGAACGTGACGGGCAGGCGCTCGGGGCCGCGCAGACCGCCTGGACTCCACCGCAGCTCGCCCGGCGGTACGGCCAAGGTGAGACCGGGAAGGCGACGCAAGGCGGTCCCGATGGCGATCTGACCCTCCAACCGGGCCAGCGGGGCGCCCAGGCAGTAGTGGATTCCGTGCCCGAACGCGAGGTGGGCGTTGTCCCCACGGGTGATGTCCAGGCGATCGGGGTCCGGGAACCGCGCCGGATCCCGGTCGGCGATGGCGGAGGCCACCAGCACGGTGGCGCCGCGCGGGATCCTCACGCCCGCGATCTCGACGTTCTCCCGCGCGAAGCGGGCGATGCCGGGGTTTACCGGTCCGTCGTAGCGCAGGAACTCCTCGATCGCGTCCGGCAGCAGCGCCGGATCGTCCCGCAGCAGCCGAAGCTGGTCGGGATGGGCGAGCAGTGCGGCGATGCCGCCGCTGATCAGTTTGACGGTGGTGATGTATCCGGCCACCAGCAGCAGGAACGCCATGGCGATCAGCTCGTCCTCGTCCAGCCGCTTCTCCTCGTCCCGAGCGATGATCAAAGCGCTGAGCAGGTCGTCTCCGGCGTTGGCTCGTTTGGCTTCCAGAAGCCTGATCAGGTACGCGCGCATGTGCTGCCAGGCACCGTCGCTCACGGCCGGGTCCGGCGGCTCGGGTCCCCGGAGGATCATGTCGTCGGTCCACCGCTGGAAGTCGTACCGGTCCGTAGTGGGCACCCCGAGCAGCTCGCTGATCACGGCGACCGGAAGCGGCAGCGCGAAGTCGGCGACGAGGTCCGCGCAGCCGGCCTGCACGATCGCGTCGAGCAGCTCGTCGGTGAGGGCCTGGACACGGGGCCGCAGCTCGGCCACCCGGCGCGCGGTGAACGCCTTCGAGACCAGGCGACGCAGGCGGGCGTGGTCGGGCGGGTCCGCCCGGAGCATGGTGTTCAACATGGACTCGCGCTCCGTCGCGGGCAGCTGTCGGAGGAGCCGGGGGTCCGACGCGTCGCGGACATCGCTGCTCAGACGCGGGTCGCGCAGCGCGGCGAGGCCGTCCTCGTAACGCGTGACCAGCCAGGCCTCAAAGCCGCCGACGATGACCGCGCGCCGCACCGGGCCCTCCTCGCACAGCTGTCGGTAGAACGGGAACGGGTCTGCCACGAAGGCCGGATCGGCATAGGGAAGCAAGAACGGCTGCTCGCTCATCGTCGTCTCCCGGAGTACGTCGAAGTGCTTCACAGAACGCCTGGGGTTCGCCACGGATTACGCAGCGGATTCAGTAGATCTTGAGTGCATATATCCCAGTATGGCGACTCTGTGATTCGCGCTGAAAGGGCCTGATGGGGTGGACCGCGTGCGGTGTGGTGGGCGGCGGCCCCCGCCGGAATGGGCCTCGCCCTGCTGCTGGCCCGGTCCGGCCCGGAGTGGAGGTGGCTGTCCTGGCCCTGAACCGCCGGCTTGTATGGCGGCAGTGGTGCGTGACCGGTTCACCGTCACCGGGCACGCTGGGCATCTGGTGCGGGCGATCGCGGCCGGCGGCGGTGGGTTCGCGTCCCGGATGGCCCCGCCTGGAAACGCGGTCGACGGACGCCTCGCGTGTCCATTACCGTCCGTGGCTGTGAGCAGCAGATTCCGTGAGGTCGCGGCGCGCAACGCGCGCATCGCCGAAGAGGGTTCCTACCAGTTGGAGGATGGCCGCAGGGTCGAGGTGCGTGAGACGCTCGCCGCCGCCCGCTCCGGGACCGTCAGCTACGCCCCCGCCGCCTTGCGGGACCTCGCCGCCGAGCGCTTCGCGCCGACGCACCGCACCGCCTTCACGGTCACGGCGGAGAGCAGCCTGCAGGCGGCACGCCGACTGCATCTGGCCGGGTCCGGACACATCGCGGTGCTCAACTTCGCCTCCGCCCGCAACCCCGGCGGCGGTTACCTCGGCGGCGCCCGCGCGCAGGAGGAGGACCTGTGCCGCACCTCTCTGCTGTATCCGTGCCTGATGGAGGCTCCCGACTACTACGCGGCACACCGGGCGTCCACGGACCTGCTCTACAGTCACCGCGTGATCTGGTCGCCCGCGGTCCCCGTGCACCGCGGCGACCGCGGTGAGTTGCTGGCCGAGCCCTACCCCGTGTCGTTCTTGACCTGCCCGGCGCCCAACGCAGGGCAGGCGCTGCTGCGCGAGCCGGGCGCGGGCGAGGAGATCGCCCGGGTGCTGCGCGAGCGCGCCGGGCTGGTACTCGCGGTCGCCGCCCACCACGGGGTGTGCGAGTTGGTGCTGGGTGCGTGGGGCTGCGGCGTGTTCCGCAACGACCCGGAACAGGTCGCCGACGCCTTTCACGCGCACCTGGCGGCCGACACGGGCGCGTACCGGGACGTGTTCGCGAAGGTCGTGTTCGCGGTGTGGGACCGCATGCCGCGGTCGCCGAACCGGGCCGCCTTCGCCGCCCGGTTCGGCGGATAGCCGGGCCGCCGCGGGCGGTTCGCCGCGGCGGCACAGGCCGGCCCCGTGTCGGCTGCTGCGAGTGCCGTGCCGGGCATGCGACGACCGTGTTGTGGGGGAGGGTGCGCCGGACGGCCGAACGTCGGTCGGACTCCGATCACATGCCAGGATCCTGTCCTCTGGCACGTCTGGGCTTCGTCGCTTCACGCGCTCCCCTGAGCCGCCGTGACCAGCCCCGGTCGGGACATCTGCGGCCACACCAGCAACACGTTGCTCACGCCGCCCTGTTGACGCGTGTCAATGATGATCATAGGCTCCCTCGCCGTCGGCTCCGGCGCGGACCCGGAATCCAGATTCCGTCCGTCTGCGCGCGGTTGCCCGTCGTCGAGCCGTCGACGACGGGTCCGGGGCCGCTGCTCGACAGCGCCACCTGCACCGCCCCGTACCGACAACTCCGGGAGGAGCAAGTGAGAAGACGACGCACGGCCCCCTGGGCCGCCTCAGTCGCCATCACCACCCTCGCATTGACCGGCACACTCGCCGGACCCGCCACCGCAGCATCCGACACCACATCCGAGTCCGCCACCGCAGGGCAGGCCCGGTCGGAGGTGGCCACCGCGACCGACCCCGTCACGCACGAGGAGAACGACCGCGTCCCGGAGGGCTCGCTCTGGACGCAGCACTACTTCCCCTCCTCGGACGACAGCGGGGTCGAGCTGCACGCCGACGTGCTGCGCCCGGCAGGCCTGCCGGCGGATGCGAAGACGCCGGTGATCCTGTCGGTGGGCCCGTATTTCTCTCACGCGGGAGAGAGCTCCCCCGCGGGGTGGAACCATGTCGGGCCATCGGCACGCTTCCAGGACTTCATCGATGGTGCGCACCTCATGGAACGCGGATACACCTTCGTGATGGTCGACCTGCGCGGCTTCGGCGGCAGCACCGGCTGTCTGGACTTCCTCGGCCCGGGGGAGCAGGCCGACGTCAAGGCGGCCGTCGAGTGGGCGGCAAGCCAGCCGTGGTCGACCGGCAAGGTCGGCATGTACGGCAAGTCGTACGACGCCAACACCGGGCTGGCGGCCAATACCCTCAAGCTCAAGCCTCTGCGGGCGATCGTTTCCCAGGAACCGACGTGGAACAGGTACAACTACCTGTACAGCAACGGGGTGCCGCGGTCCAACGTGACCAGCACTCCGCGGGGTTACTACTCGATCGCGACGATGGCGCCGCTGGCCGACGACAGCGACCACTACAAGGCGAACGCGGGGTACGAGAAGAACCACCCCGAGTGCGAGAGCGACAATCTCACCAACACCCAGAACCCCGACCCGAAGTCGCCGTTCTGGCGTGCCCGTGATTTCGCCTCCCGCGCCGCCGGATCCCAGACGCCGCTGTTCGTCACGTCGGGCTTCATCGAGGACAACACCAAGCCCGAGCAGATGCAGAAGTACCTGGCCAACCATCAGGGTCCGCAACGCGGTTGGATCGGCCAGTGGGAGCACGTGCGCGGTAACGAGACCAATGCCAAGGGCCAGCTCAAGATGGGCCGGGCGGGCTGGTTCGACGAGGTGATGCGGTTCTACGACCAGTACCTCCGCGGCATCGAACCGTCGGTGACCGACCCGGCGTTCTCCCTCGAGGACAGCCTCGGCCACTGGCGTGCCCAGCCGACCTGGCCGGTGACCAACGACTCGTACAAGGTGCGGTTGGCGCCCGGGCAGTACGTCGACGACGGCGGCAAGGCACAGAAGGCCGGCCTGTCGATGACGGCGCCGGAGTCTCAGGGCTGGGACATCGAGGACGCGCCGGGGGTCGGCTCGCTGACGACTGACCGGACGAGCGCGCTCAGCGCCGACGCCCCCGCCAACAGCTACTGGACCTGGTCCACGCCCGCCGCTGAGCAGGTGCGGATCACGGGCAGCCCGGAGATCACGCTGAAGACCAGGGGCCAGGGCAATGTCTGGGCACGGCTGTGGGACGTCGCTCCGGACGGCAAGGCGACGATGTTCAACGAGAACGTCGCACTGCTGGAAAGCAGCGGATCAACCTCCTTCGCCCTGAAGGCGACGGACTGGACCTTCGAGCAAGGGCACCGGCTGGGGGTCCAGATCGGAACCATCACCTCAAACGGCTGGCGGAGCGTTCCCTCGGGGGAGACGATCACGGTCTCCGACGCGCGGCTCGCCCTCGAGGTGCAGGACCCGCGGTTCGACTCGCCGACCCAGGGTGACCGCTCGCCGTACCTGGACACGTACGTGCGGGCGAACACCATCACGCTGAACAACGTCGGCACTCCCACCTTCCCGCTGAGCATTTCGAAGAACGGATGACCCAGCGGCTGCCCGGCACCCGCCCATGCGGGTGCCGGGCAGCGTGGTCGCCGGGTACATCGGGCGCCGCCGCGCCACCAAGCAGAGTGCCGAGGGCCGTCGGCTGTCGCCGGCGTCCCTCGACCGCGCCTCAGTGGGTGCCCGGGGCCGCCTCCGCGGGGGCGAGTCCGCGAGGGCCCGCGGTGTCGAACGCCTGCCGGTCCGGCGCCGGTCCGGCGACCGGCACCTCGATCTCGACGACCGGCTGTTCCGGGGCGCCCACCTGGGGCACCGTGCCGGACGCGGTGCCCGTCGTGGCCGCGACCACCGCGGCCGGGGCGCCGCCCCGGCGCCGGACCGCGCCGGGGACGAGCGGCCGGCCGCCGGCGTGCAGGGCGACCGCCGTCAGCGGCAGCGCCAGCAGGAGCAGTCCGGCGCCCAGTACCAGGCCCATCGCCGGGTAGCCGGCGCCCGCGGACAGCAGGCTTCCGACGAGCGGGCCGCATGCGGTGCCCAGCGAGGACGCGGATCCAGCCAGCACCGCCCAGCGGCCGCGCGGGTCGAGTGAGGCCGCCAGTCCGATGAGGTAGGAGAGGACGATCGGGTAGACGGTGTTCCAGGCGATCTCGCCGGTCGCGAAGGACGGCAGGTCGTCCGCCGAGGCGCTGACCGCGATGCAGCAGGCGATCAGTGCGGTGCCCGCTCCGATCGGCAGTGCCCGTCCGAGCCGCGCGCCGAGCGCGCTCGCGCCGATGACGCCGAGCAGCCCGGTGCCCAGGGCTGTGGCGAAGACCGCGCCGACGGTGACCTCGCTCAGCCCTGCCTGGTGCAGGCCGATCCGGCCGCTCACGCCCCACAGCGAGTTCTGCGCCATGGACCAGAACAGCATCGAGCCCGCGAGGACGAGTCCCGAGCGGAGGTAGGGGAGTGGTCCGCGCGGCGCCGCCGTGTGACCAGGCACCACGGCACCGGCGAGTCGGCCCGTCGCGGGCCACACCAGCAGCGCGGTGAGCGCGATCGCAGCGAACGGCAGCCCGTGTCCGGGCCCGAGGTGAGGGATCGTCAGATACACGGCGCCGGCGAGTGCGGAGACGCTCAGCAGACCGAAGGTCGAGGTGCGGTGCGGGTCGCGCTGGGCCGCGATGCCCGACGCGGCGACCGTCGTCGCCGTGCCCGAGCCGAAGCCGCCCGCCATCGCTCCGACGACCACCACCGGCACACTGTCCGACAGGGCCGCGCAGCCGTAGCCGAGCGCCGCGAGCAGCAGTCCGGAGCGGGCCAGACGCCGTGGCCCGAACCGCTCGACGCGCGCCGCGAGCGTGAAGCCCGCCGCGGCAGAACTCAGCAGCAGCGCACTGCCGACGAGCCCCGCTTGCGCGGGCCCGAGGCCCAGCCGGTCGCCGAGGCGGCCGACGATGGTGGGCAGCAGATAGGGCGCGAGGTAGCCCGCCATGAAAAGGGCGACGAGGGGCCAGGAGGAACCGCGCGAGAGCGCGGGCGCGGGGGAGGACACGGGCGTTCCCAGGGCATGCGAAAACGACAGGGGGGAGGGGTGGAGAAAGAAAGAGAGGGGGGTGGGCGACCGTCGACGGACAGGAACGCGAGGCAATTTGTATCAAGCGCGGGCATGCGCAAAAAAGCCGGGGAGATGTGATCTGCGTCACATAGCGTTTGGTGTCGAGGACTCTGGGCAGAAGTGACGCCCCGTCTGGTTCGATGGGGAGTGTCTGTGCAGGTCAGGGACGGTTCGGAGGTGAAGTGGGCAGGGGACTCGAGAAGTCCGGCATCACCGCCGCCACCGCTGAGGCAAGGAGGAGAAGCAGTCGTCGTAACCTCCTCGGGTGAACGACTCCTCTTGCTTCTGCCTCCTGTGCGCCCCTCCTCCGGATGGTCCGGCCTGGGAGGAACGTGACAGCCGCATAGCCGCAAGCGTTTCCGAGTTCGGCTGGCACGTGATGGGCGTCGGCGCAGGGGGCGATGCGCCGGCGGACTGGGCCTACTCGATCGGCCTGTGGCACACCCTGCGCAGCCCTGAGGTCTGCGTCTTCGGCCTGCGGATCGAGACGATGATGCCCATCCTCAACGTCGCGGGCGGAGAGATCCGCAACGGTCACCCGCTGGAAGCCGACCAGGTGCGTGACGACATCCTGAACGGCTACCCGGTGACCGTCCGGCCGGTCCACCCGAGCTGGTACCGGGACTTCTTCGGTTCCGGGATCGACTACTACCAGGCCCCTCCGCTTCCGGTCATGCAGCTGTTCTGGCCGGACAAGGAAGGCCGCTTCCCCTGGGACGACCAGGTCGAAGAGTACTGCCGCGCGAGCCAGCCTCTGCTGTGGATCTCGAAGGAGGAAACCAGCGGACCGTGGGCCGATCTCGACTGAGGCCGACGCTCGGTCCTGGGCGGCGTGGCCTCGTGGTGGCAAACGGCCGCTCAGCCCGCTTCCAGCGGAAGTGCTGGTTCGAGCAGCCCCAGACGACCATGAGGCTGAGGGTCAGGGGCGGTTCAGGCCCCACGTCTGCAGGGCGTAGGGCCGCCCCTTCTCCTCACCCCTGATCAGCGGCACGTCGAGCAGTCTGAAGCCCGCCCTGGTGGCCACGGCGACACTCGCGGCGTTCTCGGCCTCCAGCTCCAGGATCACCTGTCCCGCGCTCAGCTGCTCGAAGGCGTACGCGGCCATCACCCGCACCGCACGCGCCGCCAGCCCCTGGCCGCGGTGCGCCGGGCCGACCGCGTAGCCGAGCTCTGTGCCCTCGGGCGCACGCCGCAGCATCACCTCGCCGAGCGGTGCGCCGCCGTCGACGGTGATGGCGAGCAGGATGGTCGTGCCCTCCGCCCGCAGCTGCCGGTCCCGGTCCAGCCGTGCGCGGGCGGCCGCTGCGTCGAAGGGGGACACGATCGGTGTCCAGTACGCGATGTCGGGGTGGTCGAACAGCTCTGGCATCGCGGCCAGGTCCGCCTCCGTCCAGTCGCGGAGGACGAGACCCTCTCCCGTGAGCTCGATCCGCTCGGGAAAGGACGACGTGGCGCTGCTCATGCTGGGGGACCTCCCTGGCTTGTTCAGGACAAGGCAGGATAACTGGGTGCAGGCAAGGGATTGCGCCAGGACAGCGGAACGCCGGTCCATGCGCGCTGTGCCCGCGCCACCGCTGATGCGGACACTCCGGGCCGAATCTAGACTGAGCGAGGCATAGAAAGTTCTGGATTAGGGAGATGTGCACTGTGGCCAAACGAGGGAACAAGCGACGCGGCCGTAAGAAGAAGAAGGCCAATCACGGCAAGCGTCCCAACGCCTGAGCCGACCTGAGCCGGTCAAACCGTCACCGTCTCGCCATCCGGGAACGTGACCGTCACCCTCCCGTCGTCCCCGCGCGTGCACGTGATCGACTCACGCAGGGCCCAGGGGTGGACGACGTCGCGGGTGAGCACCACCAAGGTGACGTGGACACTCTCCCCGCCCGGATGGCGCGCGGCTCGCAGGTACGGGGTCGCCGAGTGCGGGCCGTAGGCGTTCGCCTCGACCTCGCGCGCGACGCCCGTCTCCTCGTCCCATCCGTACAGCGCGGCCACGGCACTGGTCAGCCCCGACTCCGTACGGGTCAGAGCCCAGCCGGGCCCCTGCTCCGAGTGCGGGCGCACCACGTCGGCGACCGCGTACCCGCCCTCGCGCACCGTCACGCCCTCAGGCGCCCGCACCCGGTGCACGCGCAGCTCCCACGGCCCGTGCAGCACGCTCGTCGACTCGATGGGGAACCCGTCGTCCATGCCCGGGAGTTGCACGTCGTGACGGGACGACGCGCGGCGCCCCTGGCAGCCGAGGGGATGGATGCGGCGGCGGCGCGACGGGGTGCCGTCGGCGGCGAGCAGCGCGATGTGGTTGTCGACTGCGCGGGCCCAGGCGTGCGGCGCGGACTCCGGGGCGGTGGCCGTGGAGTAGGCGAACTTGGCGTAGTGCGGGTCGTCGCTCGCCGGGCCGTCCGGCGGGTTGTGGTCGCTGCCGTGGTTGACCAGGCGGACGACACCGTCGTGCGGGGTGCCGTGCAGTAGCCAGCCGGGCGCGGGAAGCGCCGTGTACTGCGTGGACTGCTCGACGGGCAGCGGGAGTTCCCGGTCCGTCCACACCGGGTGGTCGGCGGGAAGCAGCAGACCGAGGAACCCCTTGCTCGCCCAGTACGGCGACGCGGGCCCCGAGTACGGCTGTGTCGTGGGCAGGAACGTGCCGTACCAGCCCAGCGGCAGCAGCCCCCGTTCGTCCGGCACCCCGCGCTCGGTGAAGTGCCGGGCCGCGCCGGAGGCGAGGCGCCGGGTCAGGCCCGGCGCGAGCGGGGTGCAGTCGGCGAGTGCGCCCAGCCACACCGGGGCCGTCGCCGCGATGCGGTACGTCAGCGAACGGCCCTGGTGCACCGGCGCGCCGTCCGCGCCGAAGAACTGCGGGTACGTGGTGAGGAACTGGGCCAGCCGCTCCCGGTAGACGGCGCCCCGCCCGCCGTCCCCGTCCGGCCCCGCCATGCGGGCCCACAGCAGTGGGTACAGGTGCATGGCCCAGCCGATGTAGTAGTCGAAGTTGCGGCCGTCGCCGTCCGTGTACCAGCCGTCGCCGACGTACCAGTCCTCGATCCGGTCGAGGCCGGCATCGATGTCGCCCTGGTCGTACGGTGCGCCGACCGAGGCGAGGAACTGCTCCGACACCACTTGGAACAGGCGCCAGTTGTTGTCCCAGGTCTTCGCGCCGACGAACCCGGAGAGCCAGTCGACGACCCGTTCCTGGACCCGGGTGTCGAGCCGGTCCCAGATCCAGGGGCGGGTCTCGTGCAGGCCGAGCGCGATCGAGGCGGCCTCGACCATCTGCTGGGAGCAGTCGGTGAGTTCGGGCCAGGCCTCGCCGCTGTCACGGTCCGTGCCCGTGGTCAGACCCTGCGTGTACCTTTCGATGAGGTGGGAGACGACCGCGGAATCCGTTCCGTCGCTGCCGCCCGCGCCCGCGATCCGGAAGGAGGCCAGCAGGAATGTCCGAGCGAACCCTTCGAGCCCGTCCGAGACGACCCCGGACCAACTGGCCCGCCCCGGCAGCCGGTACTGCGCGAAACCCGGTGTGGCGTAGGGCAGCAGGGCCGACAGGTGCCGGTCGGCCAGGGCCTCCCAGTGCGCCCGGGTCCAGCCGGTCAGGGGGGAGCGGACGCGGTCGGTGGGCGGCAGGGGGAAGTGCGGGGCGGGCATGGTGGTTCGCTGGCTCCTTCGGCGTGCGGCGGGCGGCGGGCGGTACGGGTGGGTCGGTGGCGGCGGGCTCAGCGCAGCCGGGCAGTGTGCGTATGACCCCGTGAGCCGCCCACGCGGACGGTGAGCACGGGCTGTCGGCCCGGCGTGACCGACACCGTGTCGTCGGCGCTGACCACCGTGCTCACGGGGAAGGGGAGCCGGACGGTCAGGGTCGTCGCCGTACGGCCCGGATCCGCCACCGCCACCGAGATGCCCTCGTCGCGGCGGCACACCAGGACGGTTCCGGAGCCGTCCGCGCTCAGCCCGTCGACCGAGCCGGCCGCCCAGAAGTGTGCCGCGAGCAGGCCGAGACGGGGTGAGGCGACGGCCTGGACGGTGGCGTCGTTGGCGAGTACGCGCGCCGGGAGGGAGCGGGACCAGGCCAGGGTCGCGGCAGCGGTCGCGCCCGGCAGCAGGACGTAGGCGTAGGAGGCGGACGTGGGGGAGGGGCCGTGGTCGAACCAGAGGGTGGCGTAGCGGCGGCTCACCGGGGTGGTGCTGCCGCCGGTGTCCGCACCGGTGTTGAGGGCGCTCCACGTGCCGGTCCGCTCCTCGCGCAGGGCGCGCAGCGGTCCGCCGGAGGGGAAGACATAGCCGCCCGTGCCTTCCAGGTGGGCCCAGCGTGTGTCGTCCAGTTCGGCCGACCACCCCTGCTCCGTGGGCTGCCGATGCCCGTCGACGATGAGCAGCGGCGCCCCTTCGGCGTGCAGGTTCCGGTTCTCCACCACCGTCTCGATCGTCCTGCCGTCGCTCGCCGTGATCCCGGCACCGAGCGCGAGGACCGCGTTGTCCAGGAAGAACCACGCCTTCTTGGCCCGCAGCGTCGACCCGTCCGCGATCAGCTCCATCGCGGCGGCACCGAAGCGGGCGTCGAGCGCGGCGCCGCCCGCGACCGCGTTCTTCGGGCGGAAGGTGCCGGTCCCGCCGCCGGTCCCGAGATCGGCCCGCGCGCGGGTGTCCACCGTCGTGCCCGGCAGCCGGTACGGGTCGACGGTCGGCCAGAAGGAGTCACCGAAGGCGTCCGGGTCGTCGGCGTCGTACAGGTATGTCATGCCGTCGCCGGTGTACCAGCCGTGCAAATTCTCGCCGTTGCCCATCTCGTAGGCGGCGATGCGCTTCGACGACAGCGACAGCGCGCACGCCCAGGACGGGCGCCGATGCACCACGCGGTCCATGTCTGCGAGGACGAGGTGCGCGGTGAGGCGGTCCGCGGGCCGCACCGCCGGATCGTCGAGGAGGGCCTTCGCGCGGGCCAGGGCGGGGATCCCGATGAGTTCCTTGTACGGCGTCCTCGTGTTGCGCAGGATCCAGCCCTTGGCCGCCGCGCGCCATCGGTCCGCGTAGGCCTGCGGTGCCCCGTCGGCGAGTTGGAGGATGTGCGAGACCGCGGTCGCACCGTCGTTGTGGTCGCGGGCGGACTCGCGGGAGATGGCACGGCCGCGCACCGCGTCCATCATCAGACCGTCGAACAGGAAGGGCTCGAAGCTCCGCTCCACAGCCTCGTACAGCACCTCGACCGAGGGGTCGGTGACGGCCCAGTCGGAGCCGGCGAGCAGCGCGATCAGTTGGCCGGCGCCGCCCAGCAGGACGCTGCCGTACGTGCCCGTGTACGCGACGTTGGAGTGCTGTACGAACGAGCCGTCCCGGTAGAACCCATCACCCGAAGTGACGTACTGGAACAGGCTGTTCTTCCCGTTGTCGCGGACGTCGGACAGGGCGTCGCGGGCCAGGGCGAGGGCGGCGGGGTCGCGCGCGAGCAGCCCGCGCAGGGCGACGATGACGGCCTTGTCGGAGCGGTTCGCGCCGGTCTCGGCGAGCGTCGGGGAGTTGGTGCGGCGATCCGCATTGGGGACGAACCTGGCCGCCGTCTTCACATAGGCATCGCGGTCCTCCGCGGGGAGATCGGCGCGCAGCAGCACGCAGATGTCCATCAGCGCGCGCGGCGCGCCGATCTCCCAGAACCACCAGTTGCCGGTCTCGGGACGGGAGGCGTTGTAGCCCACGGTGTGCAGGAAGCGCAGCGCGTCGAGGATCCCGTCGCGCACGGCCGCCTGCCCGGTGAGGGAGGTGCCGGGGGTGGCCCACGCGGTCGCGAGCGTGCGCAGTCGCGGATAGCTCTGGCCGAACATGCCGGGATCGGAGGCCGGGGACAGAGCGGCCCACAGTGCCTTGCGGCCCGCGGAGGTGTCCATCTGCCGCCACCAGGCGGAGGCCTGTGTGTCCAGGGCGGTGAGCGCGGCCGCGAAGTCCGGGTCCTCGGGGTCGAAGGCGCCCCCGGTCAACTGCTGTGCGGCGCGGGCGAGCAGGGGCTCGTACGGGTCGTCGGCGGAACCGGTGGCGGCACTCGCGACGCCCGGGCGGGCGACGAGGGCGACGGCCGCACCAGCACCTGCCAGTGCGGAGAGCACGGTGCGACGGCCCGGGCCGGACGGCTCGGCGGGGACATGGAGAGGCTTGTGGGCAGGGCGCATCCAGGGACTCCCATGGGGACGGACGACGTCGGAGCGACGGGCGGGACGAGCGGTGGGGCTGCGCGCCAGCATGTAAGCGTTTGCTATCCGGCCGCAAGAGGGTTCGCCGAGTTTCTGTTCGTTACTATGCGGATTGGGTCCCTTGCGAGCAGAATCAAGCAAGCCGTGCCCGGTGTCAGCTCCGGCGTGACTTGCCACTCCCCGAGGGCGTGTTCATCGGTGCCGCCACCGACTCCCGCACGACGATGTGCGTGCCGAGGCGCAGCGTGCCGGTCGTCGGGGCGCGCCAGTCGTCCTCGTCGCCACCGTTGAGTGCGACCCGCACGGCCTGCCGACCCATCTCCTCCAGCGGGATCCGCACGGTCGTCAGCCGGGGCCGCAGCTCCTGGGCCACCGGGATGTCGTCGTACCCGACCAGCGACATGTCCCGCGGGATGCGCAGCCCGGCCTCTTCCAGAGCCTGCGCCGCGCCCGCTGCCACGATGTCGTTCGCGGCGAACACGGCGGTGAACTCCGGGCCGCCGCTCAGCACTTCGGCCATGCGCCGGTACCCGAAGGCGCGGCTGAAGGCGCCGGGCTGTTCCAGCTCCGGATCCCGCGCGATGCCGCGCAGTTCGAGCGCGCGCCGGTGTCCGGCGAGCCGGTCCCGCGCCGTGGAGAGGCCGGGCGGCCCGCCCAGGTAGAGGATCCGCTCATGGCCCTGCCTGATCAGGTGGTCGGTGATCGCGAAGGCGCCACCCTCGTTGTCGTACTCGACCCCGACCGTCGGTACGCCGTCGCCGAGCGAGGGCCGCCCGCACAGCACGAGCTTCGATCCGCCCGCGTCCAGCTCCCGGGCCCGGCGCGCCAGTTCGGCCTTGTAGGCGCGGTCCTCGACGCTGCCGCCGACCAGCACCACGGCGTCCGCCCGCCGCTCGTGCATCAACTCGATGAAGGCGAGCTCGCGCTGCGGGTCGCCCTGGGTGCAGCACACCAGGCAGAGCCGGTCGCCGTCGGTGGCCTCGCGTTCGACGCCGCGTGCGATGTACGCGTAGAACGGATCGATCAGCTCGCTGACGATGATGCCGACGGTGCGGCCGGAGGCGCCGGCCAGCGCTCGGGCATGGGCGTTGACCACATAACCGAGGTCGCGCATGGCCGCCTCGACGCGCTCGCGCGTGGCTGCGGAGACCGGATAGTTGCGGTTCATCACACGGGAGACGGTCGCCGTGGACACCCCGGCGCGCTTCGCGACGTCGACGACCGTCGCGCGGCGCTGCCCGTTCCGGTCGCCCTGCCGCTCGCCGTGCCCATCCGGCCCGGGTGCCGTGGCACTCTGCTGGGACATCCGGCCCACCCCCTGATGGTCGTGCTGGTCTGCATGTGGTCGGTCCGCCCCAGAGCCTATGGCGTGCGGCGGTGGTTTGGTCACGCGATCCGCTCCAGGTCCTCCAGGAGCACGGCGTGGGCCAGCGGCACCCCGCGCGCGTACCGGGCCAGCTCGTCGACGGCGAGCGCGCCGAGCCTGCCCACCTCGTTGCCCTGGGCGCCCGCCATGTGCGGGGTGATGAAGACGTTGGGCAGGTCCCACAGCGGGTGTCCCGCGGGCAGCGGCTCCGGGTCCGTGACGTCGAGTACGGCGTCGATCCGGCCGCTGACCAGGTGTTCCGTGAGGGCTTCCGTGTCCACGAGCGGACCGCGCGCGGTGTTCACCAGCAGTGTGCCCGGGCGCATCAGGCCGAACCGGCGGGCGTCGAGCAGATGGTGGGTGTCCGCGGTGTCCGGCGCGTGCAGGGTCACCACGTCGCTCGTCGCCACCAGGGTGTCCAGGTCGGTGAGGGTGGCGCCGAGCAGTTCCGCCTCGGCGTCCCCGACGTACGGGTCGTACAGGAGCACCTCGGCGTCGAGGGTGCGCAGCAGTTCCGCGACGCGACGGCCGATGCGCGAGGCGCCGACCACGCCGACCGTGATGCCGCGGGTGCCGAGCCAGTGGTGGCGCTCCAGATCGGCGTCGGTGCGGTGGGTGCGCCGGCCGCGGAAGAGATGGGCGAGCGGGAAGGCCCGCTTGGCGCCCAGGATGATCGCGGCGAGCGTGAACTCGGCGACCGGCACGGCGTTGGCCGCGGCCGCCGAGGAGACCGCGATACCGCGCTCGTAGGCCTCCTGGCTCAGGAACGTCTTCACGGTGCCGGCCGCGTGGATCACCGCGCGCAGCCGGGGCGCCCGGTCGAGTGCGGCCCGGTCGACCGGTGGGCAGCCCCAGCCGGTGAGCAGCACCTCGCACTCGGCGAGGGCCGCCTGCGCCTGCGGGCTGGTGAACTCCCGTACGACACGCGGAGGCCGGATGTCCGCGGTCTCCTCCAGGCGCGCCCGCACGGCGGGCGGGAAGACGTCGTCCACGACCGAGGAGTCCATCGCGAGGACCGTACGGGGTCGCCGCGGGGGCGGTGTGGCGTCGGTGGCCTCGGCCTCGACCGGCGCCTCGTCAGTGGTACGCACCCTGCCTCCGGACAGTAAACGTGTTCTATGGCGGTACCGAACGCTAGGGAGCACGTCGCTTGACCGTCAAGGTCACAAAGAAAGTATGGCGGTCAAGTTGCCCTGGTTCAGTAGGAAATGACGGCCTGAAGTGGCCGGTTCGCAGCGCTTCCTCGCTCGGTCAAATCTCCTGATCTATTGACGATGGGGTTAACCGCTTACTAACTTGCCGCCGCAGAAACGCAGTTCCTGCGCCAACCGGCCGAACAGGACCGCTCCATGACTGTCTCCGCACCACCGAACGCCGTCGACCGCGTTCCCCGCAAGACCCTTTGGCAGCGTCTCAAGCGCGACAAGGTGATGCTGCTGCTGTGCCTGCCCGGCTTCCTGTACTTCGTGGTGTTCCACTACGTACCGCTGCTGGGCTACATGGTGGCCTTCCAGGACTACCAGCCCTACCTGGGCTACATGCACAGTGCCTGGACCGGCTTCACCAACTTCACGACGGCCTTCGCCGACCCCGACTTCTGGTCGGCGACCGGTAACACCCTGGAGATCGCGCTCGTCCAGCTCGTCCTGTTCTTCCCCGTGCCGATCGCGCTCGCACTGTTGCTCAACAGCGTCGTCAGCGACAAGCTGCCCCGCTTCGTGCAGAGTGTCGTCTACCTGCCCCACTTCATCGGCTGGGTCATCATCGTCTCGATCTTCCAGCAGATCCTGGGCGGCGCCGGCGTCGTGCCCGATCTGCTCGCATCCCTCGGCCTGCCCCGCTACGACATGACGACCGACCCGAACGCCTTCCCCTGGCTGCTCGCGCTCCAGGTCATGTGGAAGGACGCCGGCTGGGGCACCATCATCATCCTCGCCGCACTGCTCTCCATCGACCGCGGCCTGTACGAGGCGGCAGCCATGGACGGCGCGGCCAGGTGGCGCCGCTTCTGGCACGTCACCCTGCCCGGCCTGTCCCCGGTGCTCGTCCTGCTGCTGATCCTCAACCTCGGCAACATCCTCACCGTCGGCTTCGAGCAGATCCTGCTCCAGCGCGACGCCGTCGGCCCCGGCGCCGGTGAAGTCCTCGACACGTACGTCTACTTCCACGGCATCAAGGACAACCAATGGGGCACGGCGGCCGCCGTGGGCCTGGTGAAGGCGGTGATCGGCACCGTCCTCGTCATCGGCGCCAACAAGTTCGCCCACCGGCTCGGACATGAAGGGGTGTACCGCGGTGCTGACCGTTGAGACGTCCGCTGTGAAGACGCGCGGTGGGAGCGCCACCCGCCCCGCACCCGCGGCGGGAGAACTGCGCCCCTCCGGCGCCCGGCCCCCGTGGATGGAGAAGCCCACCCGGCTCGGCCTCGTGCTCAAAGGCCTCGCCCTCGTGATCGTCGTGGGCCTGGTGGCGTACCCGCTGATCGGCGTGATCGGCACGAGCTTCGCCTCGCAGACCGACATCATCAAGTCCAACGGGCTCGTCCTGTGGCCCGACCACCCCAACTTCGACGCCTATCGCACCGCGTTCACCGGCGGGCGCGTGACCCGCGCCCTGTTCGTGAGCATCGGTGTCACCGCCATCGGCACCGCCTGCAGCCTCCTCGCCACCATCGGCATGGCGTACGGGCTGTCGCGGCGCGGCATCGTCGGCGGCCGGTTCATCCTCATGACCTCCCTGTTCACGATGCTCTTCAACGCGGGCGTCATCCCCAACTTTCTCCTGGTGAAGGAGCTCGGCCTCTACAACACCTTCGCCGCGCTCGTCCTGCCCACCATGGTCAGCGCCTTCAACCTCGTCGTGATGCGGGCCTTCTTCATGAACCTGCCGGAGGAGTTGTACGACGCCGCGAAGGTGGACGGCGCGGGCGACTTCCGGACCCTGATCCGGGTCGTACTGCCGCTGTCCAAGGCGGTCATCGCCGTCGTCGGCCTGTTCTACGCCGTCGCGTACTGGAACGCGTACTTCAACGCCCTGCTCTATCTCGGCGACAACGACAAGTGGCCGCTGCCCATGGTCCTGCGCACTTTCATCCTCCAGGGCCAGAACCTCGACACCGCAGCGGCCGGCGAGGTGGTCGCCCCGCAGCAGGCCGTGCAGATGGCCGTCCTCGTCATCGCCGTCGTGCCGATCCTGCTCGTCTACCCCTTCCTCCAGCGGTTCTTCACCAAGGGCGTCCTCACCGGCGCCGTCAAGGGCTGAGCCGCGCCCCGATCAGCCGCACCCGCACCCGCACCCCCCAACTCTTCCCGTATCCCCTCGCATTGAGGAGTCCCCCCATGTCCGGCACCACATCCGTCAACCGCCGCACCCTGCTCCGCTGGGGTGCGGGCGCCGGTCTCGCCGTCGCCGCGGCGCCGCTGCTCGCCGCGTGCGGCGACGGCGGCACCGGCGCCAAGGCCGAGGCCAAGAACGCCAAGCTGCTGCCGACCACCACCGTGCGCAACATCGGCATCAAGGCCGACCTGCCCGGCACCTCGGCGGGCGTCCCGAACGCCTTCCTGAAGTACCCGGGCGAACTGGCACGTGCCACCGAAGGCACCCCCCTCAAGGGCGCCAAGAAGATCACCGCGGTCACCGAGACGTTCGCGCCGCTGCCCCCCGGCCGGGGCAAGAACGCCGCCTGGCGGGAGATCGAGAAGCTGCTCGGCACCCAGGTCGACTTCACGGCCGTGCCCGCGGACGACTACCCGGCGAAGTTCTCGACGATGGTCGCCGGTGACCAGTTGCCCGACATCTTCATGTACCCGGAGACGGGAGGTGTCGACAACATGGGCTCGTTCCTTGCCGCCAAGTGCGCCGAGCTGGGCCCCCACCTCTCCGGCGACAAGGTCAAGGACTACCCCAACCTCGCGGCCATCCCTCAGTACGCCTGGCGCGACGCCATCAAGGGCGGCAAGCTCTACGGCATCCCGATCGCCCGCTCGGGCAGCGCCGGCGCCGGCTTCTACCGGGCCGACCTGTTCAAGCAGGCGGGTGTCACCAGCCTCGACGAGATCGACAGCATCGAGCGGCTCGTCGAGCTGGCCAAGGACCTCACGGACGCCAGGAAGAGGCAGTACTTCTTCTCCGGCGGCGCCACCACCCTGCTCGCCATGTCGGCCGGCGCCCAGCACTTCTGGAAGTTCGACCGCAAGTCCGGCAAGTGGACGTACCAGCTGGAGGACGACAAGTACCGGTACGCGGTCGAGACCGCCGCCAAGCTCTACAAGGCGGGCTGCTACTACCCGGGCACCGTGCAGATGTCCGGAGCCCAGAAGGCCCAGTACACGGATCTCTTCAAGAACGGCAAGGCCGCCTACGTCTTCGACGGCATGCCGGCGTACCTGACCACGGCCACCGGCTACGTCGACGCCATGGCGGCCATCGACAAGTCGTTCGACGCACGGCCCATGGTCCCGGTCGGCAAGGACGCGGTGACCTGGACCGACAACGTCTCGCTGCAGAACTGCTACATCCGCCGGGCAGGCGAGGAGCGGGTCAGGGAACTGCTGCGGCTCGCCGACTTCGCCGCCTCGCCCTTCGGGTCGCTCGAATACACGCTCATCAACTACGGCGTCGAGAACGTCGACTACCAGCGGGACGAGAACGGCACGCCCGTCCTCACCAAGCAGGGCACCCAGGACGTGACCGTGCCGTGGGGCAAGCTCGCCTCCGCGACACCCGCGTTCTTCAGCGCCACGCATCCGGAGGCCGCCCGCTACGTGCACGAGGTGTACTCCGTACTGATCCCGAAGCTCATCGAGGACCCGACCCTCAGCTATTCCTCGCCGACCTGGGACTCCAAGGGGCTCGGCAGCCTCTACACCATCCACCTCGATGGTCTGAAGGACCTGGTCACCGGACGCAAGCCGTTGTCCGCGTACGACTCGGTCGTCAAGCAGTGGCGCAACGCCGGGGGCGACCAGTGTCGCGCCGAGTTCGAGCAGGCCTCGCAGAAGGGGAAGAAGTGAACACCAGCAGACGCGCGTTCCTCACGAAGGCGGCGGTCGCCGCCGCGATCACCGTACCGATCCTGGGCTCGCCCGCCGGCGCCGCGGGGTTCGACCCGCGCCCCGGCTCCGACGGGGTCGGCGACCCGCTGTTCCCGACCCTCGGCAACGGCGGCTACCAGGTCGTCCACTACGACCTGGCCTTCGACTTCACTCCGGTGACGTACGACTTCACGGCCGTGGTGAAGCTGAACGCACGGGCCACGCAGGACCTTTCGGCGTTCAACCTGGACACCGACGGCCATACCATCGACTCGATCACGGTGAACGGCCGCGCCGCGTCCCACGCCCTGTCCCTGGGCCAGTCCGGCCAGGAGCTGACAGTCACCCCGGAGGCACCGCTCCACAAGGGCGCCCCGTTCGACGTCACCGTCGCCTACCGCGGCAACGGCAAGGCGCCGCGGGCCGGACTGACCGGCTGGAGGTTCGGCTCGGACGGCGGCTTCGCCTCCGCCGTGCAGTCGTCACGGGCCGACACGTTCCTGCCGTGCAACGACACGCCGTCCGACAAGGCCACCTGGACCTTTCACATCTCCGCGCCCGAGGGCTATGTCGGCGCCGCCAACGGTGAGTTGACCGGCAAGGACAAGCGCGCTGACGGCTCGACGGTCTGGCACTTCGCGCTGCGCGAGCGCATGCCGACGGAGCTGCTCGGTATCGCCGTCGTCAAGGGCACCTATCTGTACGGAACTTCGCACACCGGGCTGCCCCTGCGGCACATCGTCCCGCAGGGCCAGGAGGACAAGTACGCTCCGATCGTCGCGCGTACTCCCGACCACCTCGCCTGGTTGGAAGCGAAGTTCGGCCGCTACCCGTTCTCCGTGTACGGCGTCCACATCTATGACGGGTACACCGACGCCCTCGAGAACACGACACTCACCCTGATGGGCACCAACTGGTTCAAGCTCAGCAGCGACGGCTACCCGACGTACGAGAACACCATGGTGCACGAGCTGACCCACCAGTGGTTCGGCGACAGTGTCACGCCGAACGACTGGCAGCAGGCCTGGCTCAACGAGGGCCCCGCCGTGTACTACGCCGCGCTCTACAGCGAGGAACGCGGCTGGTCCGTCATGGCCGAAAAGATGAAGGCGACGTACGCCAAGCTCGACGCGATCCGCGCGACCGACGGACCGCCCGGGCTGCCCAAGGCCCTCGGCGGCACCAACATCTACGAGGGCGGCGCCCTGGTGCTCCACGCACTCCAACTCCACGTTGGGCAGCAGAAGTTCGACCGGATCATGGGCCTGTGGCCGCGCCGCTTCAAGGACCGCACGGTCACCAGCGAGGACTTCATCACCCACGCCGTCGCCGTGGCGGGCGACCGCTCGCTGGACCCGTACCTGCGGGACTGGCTGTTCGGCGCGAAGAACCCGCCGATGCCGGGCCACCCGGACTGGACTGCCACTGCTTGACCGGGGGCGGCCGGACCACGGCCGCCCCGCACACGTCAGTCCCGCACCTGAGCCGCACCCCCAAACCCCGGCCCGCCTCGAGCGGCGGGCCGTTCGAGCGGAAGGTCATCGCATGAGACCGCGTACCCGCACAACTCGCACCGCCGGAGCCGCGTTCCTCGTCGGCGCGGCGCTGCTGCTCAGCCCGCTGCCGGCCGCCGAGGCGGCCCCGGCCCTCAAGGTCCTGTACGCCGCACCGCACGGATCCGGTTCCCACTGCACACTCGGGCGTCCCTGCTCGGTGGAGGGCGCGCGGGACGCCGCCCGAGCCGTCACCGGACGCGACGTGCGCGTCGAACTCGCCGACGGAACGTACGAGTTGAGCGCCCCGTTGCAACTCGACGCGAAGGACTCCGGAGTCACCTGGGCCGCGGCCCGCGGCGCGCGGCCCGTGCTCTCCGGCGGCCGGGCCCTGACCGGCTGGACCGTGAACGGCGACGGAACCTGGACCGCGAAGGTGCCCGAGGGCATCACCCCACGCCAGCTGTTCGTCGACGGGCAACGGGCCGTGCGCGCCCGGGGAGGGTCCTGCGCCGCCTCCGTGTGCGACGCCACCAAGACCGGCATGACCGGCGCCGAGAAGACCGGCATCGCCGACTGGACCCGGCCCACCGACGCCGAGGCCGTCATCAGCGTCCGCTGGCGCAACTACCATTGCCGGATCGCCGCCGTCACCGGCGACGTCATGACCTTCGCCCAGCCCTGCTGGACCAACTCGGCCTCCGGGACCAACCGCACCGGCCCCGCCTGGGACACGACGACCGTCGACTCGTCCCGCTACTCCAAGGTCGCCTTCTTCGAGAATGCCCGCGAACTCCTCGACGAGCCCGGCGAGTTCGTCTGGGACTCGGCCGCACGCACCGTCACATACCTGCCCCGCAAGGGCGAGGACCCGCGCCGCTCCAAGGCCGTCACCCCGGTCACGGAAGGGCTGCTCGTGCTCGACGGCGCCCACGACGTCCGCGTCACCCGCATCGGCTTCGCCTATGCCGCCTACCAGCAGCCGAACACGGACGAGGGCTACGCGGGCATGCAGGCAGGCCTGACCCTGACCGGTGCCACCGGCCCCGTCGACCACGCGGGCCGCTACTACACCAAGCCCGCCGCCGCCCTCAGCGTCCGCGGTGGCCGCCACGTGGTGGTCGACCACAGCACCTTCACCCACCTCGGCGGCGCGGGAGTGATCTTCGAACAGGGCACCCAGGACTCCACGCTCACCGGCTCCCGCTTCACCGACCTCTCCTCCGGCGCCGCGTACATCGGCGACACGGAACCCATGCCGGCCCCCGAACTCGTCGGGGCCCGCAACACGGTCTCGTACAACACCATCCGCCACACGGGCGTCGAGTACACGGACGCCGTCGGCATCTGGGCGGGCTACGAAGCCGGAACCGCCATCGACCACAACACCCTCGACGATCTGCCGTACTCCGGCATCTCCGTCGGCTGGGGCTGGAACCAGCCCGAGGCCCGGCAGTCCGTGCTCCGCGACAACCGCATCACGAACAACCGGATCACCGACGTCATGCGGGTCGAGCACGAGCAGCACGACGGCGCCGCCATCTACACCCAGGGCGCTCAGCCCGGCACCGTGATCTCCGGCAACTACATCAACCGCAGTGCGTACGGGAACACCGAACGCGACGGCAACGGCATCTACCTCGACGAACAGTCCAGCCACATCGCCGTCACCAAGAACGTCATCACCCGCATCGGCTACAAGTGGGTCTCCAACTGGGCCGACTACGGCATCGACAACCAGGCCACCGGCAACTGGACCGACACCGACGCCCCGGCCCTCGCGGGCACCGGCTCGATCATGGCCGACAACCACACGAAGCTGGACCGGCTCCCGGCCGAGGCCGTCAAGGTCGCCGAGGCCGCCGGCGCGAACGGCCGCGGCAGCGTCGAACAGCTCCGCCCCGACCTGGCCCGCACCGGCACCGTCAGCCAGTCCTCCACGGACGGCACGGCCACGGCGGCCAAGGCCACCGACGGTGACACCTCCACCGACACCCGCACACTCTCCGAGGCGGGCGCCTGGTGGCAGGTGGACCTCGGCGGCGCCCAGCACGTCGGACAGGTCGAGGTCTGGAACGACACCTCCATGACCACCGCCGACTTCGACGTACAGCTCGCCACCTCGGCCGACTTCTCCGACGCCACCACCGTGCACGTCACCGGCAAGGCACTGCGCCCCACCCTCCTCGACACCGACACCGAGGCCCGCTACGTCCGCATCCGGCTCACCGGCACCGGGCGGGTGGCCCTCGCCCACGTCCTGGTGCACCCGTAGCCCGGAGCACCGGAGGGGACGCCGCGGACCAGTCAGCGGGTCTGCGGCGTCCCCGTGCTTCCATGCTTTTGCGCGCCGCACCAACACCACGTAAAGGAAAGGCGGTTACGCCATGACCGACGCCTCCCGCGACCTGCGCCTCGGCGTCATCGGTTACGGACTGCGCGGCTCCCTCGCGCGCACCGCGCACCGGCCGGCAGCCGGCTCCCGGGTCACCGCCCTCGCGGACCACGACGCCGCCGCGCGGGCGGAGGCGGCCCTGGCGTTCCCCGGCGCGGTGATCTTCAGCGACCACAAGAGAGTGATCGGGGACCCGGAGGTCGACGCGATCCTCGTCCTCACCCCGGACCACACGCACGCCGACGTCGCCCGAGAGGCGCTCGAGGCGGGCAAACCGGTCTTCGTCGAGAAGCCGCTCGACATCACGATCGAGCGCTGCGACGACCTCCTGCGCACCGCCTACGAGACCGGCAGCCGCCTCTACGTCGGCCACAACATGCGCCACATGCCCGTCGTCCGCCTGATGCGCGACATCATCGCGCGCGGCGAGATCGGCGAGGTCAAGACCGTGTGGGTGCGGCACTTCGTCGGCTACGGCGGCGACTGGTACTTCAAGGACTGGCACGCCGAACGGCAGTACACCACCGGCCTGTTGCTGCAGAAGGCCGCCCACGACATCGACGTGCTGCACTGGCTCGCGAGCGGCTACACCCGGCAGGTCCAGGCCCTCGGAGACCTCATGGTGTACGGCGACAATCCGCACCGGCGCGCACCCGGCGAGCTCAAGCACGAGGACTGGTACACGAAGGACGGTCACTGGCCGCCGCACACGCAGCGCGCTCTCAACCCCGTCATTGACGTCGAGGACGTGTCGCTCGTCAACATGCGCCTCGACAACGGGGTGCTCGCGGCCTACCAGCAGTGCCACTTCACGCCGGACTACTGGCGCAACTACACCGTCATCGGGGACGCCGGCCGGCTGGAGAACTTCGGAGACGGGCCCGGGGGAGTGGTCAAGGTGTGGAACTCCCGCCGCTCCACCCACCGGGCCGAGGCCGATGCCGCGTACCCCGTCCCGGACGCCGAGGACAACGCCGGGCACGGCGGCGCCGACCCGCTCCTGATCGACGAGTTCGTGCGGTTCGTGCGCGAGGGCGGCGTCACGGACACCTCGCCGGTCGCCGCGCGCATGGCCGTCGCGGCCGGAGTGCGGGCCACCGAGTCGCTGCGCGCCGGCGGCACGCCCCGCGAGATCCCGGAACTCGCCCCCGAACTGATCGCGTACTTCGAGCAGGGGCAGACCCGTCCGGCATAGACCTGCAGGAAGGCTGCGGCGACGCTCGAGAAATCCCGGATGGCCCCGGGCCCCCTCATTTCTCGCGGACCTCACAGGACCTGGATGAGCCGCGAGCGGTGCTGCACGGACGGCTCGCTGCGCTCGGCGCCGCGTTGTCGTAGAGCTGCCTGAGTGTCAGCGCACGGTCTCGTCGCGGCGGCAGTGCAGGAAGAGGTGGGGCTCGGGCCCGGCGCCGGGGTGGTCCGGGGTGAAGGCGGTGCTGTGCCGGGACAGCACCGTCAGCCCTGCCGCCTCCACCATGCCGGTGACGTCCTCCTCCGCGAAGCTCGTCGCCCGGACCGGCCGGCCCATGAAGACCACCTCGACGTCCTCCACGTCCGCGGGCACGGTGGCCAGCACCAGATGCCCGCCGGGCTTCAGGGCCAGGGCCAGCCGCCGCGTCAGAGCCGACTGCTCGGCGCGGGTCATCTGCAGCAGTGAGAAGAACACGCACACACCGTCGAACGAGTCCGCCTCGATCGGGAGATCACGGATGTCGCCGCAGCGGAACTCGGCCTCGGGGACCTGACGGGCGGCGAGTTCGACCATGACAGGGGAGACGTCGACGCCCAGCACCGAGTGCCCTGCCTCGATGAGCGCGGCCGCGGTGGGCCGCCCGGTGCCGCTGCCCACGTCCAGTGTCCGCGCAGCAGGCGGCAGTCGCTCGATCAGCCACTCCAGCGCGGACAGGTGCGCGGGGTCATGGGCGAACGCCTTCTCGTACGCGGGTCCCAGCGCGTCGAACAGTACGGCGGCAGGCGGCCGTTGGTCTTCGTGCGTCACGTCGGTGTCCCTTCGCTCGCCGGCCTGCATCGTCGCACCCGCCCCATGCGCGCCACAACAGCAGCGGTCGCCCCTTGCGGGGGAGCGGGGAACTGCAGGACGCGCGAGCGGGGCAGGTCGCGCGGCCCGAGAACCTCGTCGATGTGGCCCGCCTGGTCATGGCGTACCACGCGCTCCACCTCGTTCGTCGGCGTCCTGGCCAAGGGCCGGGAGAACCCGTACGCGACGGGGGAGCCGCACCCGGGGGACGAGCGCTGTGGCGATCCCTGTGCGTTAAGCAAGTTTGACTAATGGGCCTGACGGCGCTTACCTTCGAAGGCTTGTAGTCAAGTTTGACTAGTAGGGGGTTCAGTGGCCGACGCGGCGATCACCGTCGAGGAAGCACGTAAGACGTACGGCGGGAAGGACACGAAGAACGGCAGGCCCGCGCTGGACGGGCTCGACCTCACGGTCGCTCGCGGCACGGTGCACGGAGTGCTCGGCCCGAACGGCGCGGGCAAGACCACCCTGGTCCGGATCCTGGCCATCCTGCTCCGGCCCGACGCGGGCCGGATCGAGGTGGCGGGCCACGACGTGGTACGCGAGGCGTACGCGGTACGTCTGCGCATCGGCCTGCTCGGCCAGCACGCGGCACTCGACGAGGAACTCGGCGGCCGGCAGAACCTCGAACTGTTCGGCCGCCTGCATCACCTTGGCGCGCGACGTGCACGCGCGCGTGCCGACGAACTCCTGGTGCGCTTCGACCTCGCCGCAACCGGCGGCAAGGCGGTACGGCAGTACAGCGGAGGCATGCGGCGCCGCCTGGACCTCGCCGCCTCCCTGATCACCGAACCGGAGGTGCTCTTCCTGGACGAACCGACCACCGGTCTCGACCCGCGCGGCCGCGCGGAGGTGTGGGACTCGGTCCGTTCCCTGGTCGACGGCGGTACCACCGTCCTGCTCACCACCCAGTACCTGGAGGAGGCCGACCAGCTCGCCGACCGCATCTCGGTCGTGGACGCCGGCCGTGTCATCGCCGACGGCTCGGCCGACGCGCTCAAGGCGGCCATCGGCGGCGACCGCGTCGACGTCGTCCTGCGCGACGCCGGGCAGTTGAGCGCGGCCGTCGCGCTGCTGCCCGTACCGAAGGACCGGATCACCGTGGACACCGACCGCCGTCTGCTGAGCGCCCCGGTCGCCGACCGCATGGCGGCCCTGGCCGGGATCGTCCGCGCTCTGGAAGAGGCGGGCATCCAGGCCGAGGACATCGCGCTCAGGCGTCCGACGCTCGACGAGGTGTTCCTGCAGCTCACCGGGCACGACGACCGAGTGAAGGAGACCGCGTGACCACCTACGCACTGACCGACTCCTGGACCATGACCCGTCGCGAACTCGCCCGCTGGAGGCGTCAGCCGGTGGCGGTGGTGGTGAACCTGGTCTTCCCCGTGATGCTGCTGCTGATGTTCGGCTACCTGGTCGGCGGCGGCCGGGGCGTGAGCGGCGACTACCTCGACTACCTGGTCCCCGGCATGCTCGCGCTCACCATGGCCTTCGGTCTGGAGGGCACGATGGTCGCCGTCACCCAGGACCTGAACAAGGGCGTCGTCGACCGCTTCCGCTCGATGCCCATGGTCGACGGCGCGGTCCTGGTGGGCCGTTCCGCCGCCGACATGCTGCAGTCGGCGATCGG
This sequence comes from Streptomyces sp. NPDC047453, assembly GCF_040643155.1. NCBI lineage: Bacteria > Bacillati > Actinomycetota > Actinomycetes > Kitasatosporales > Streptomycetaceae > Streptomyces > Streptomyces sp. NPDC047453. The sequence continues at coordinate 109,702 of NZ_JBEYTS010000009.1, forward strand.
CCTGGCGGTGCTCCTGGCCGTCGCCGCCGCGCTCGGCTGGCGCAGCGGCGGCGGGCCGGCCGGATTCCTGGGCGCCGTGGGACTGCTCCTGCTGTTCCGGTTCGCGATGCTGTGGATCGGCATCCACCTGGCGCTGGTGGCGGGGAAACCCGAGCTGGTGCAGGCGGTGCAGATCCTGGTCTGGCCGGTCGGCTTCCTGTCCAACGCCTTCGCCGCGCCCGAGTCAATGCCCGGCTGGCTCGGCACGGTCGTCCAGTGGAACCCGATGTCCCACACGGCCACGGCCGTACGCGACCAGTTCGGCGGCCCCGGCGGCGAGCCGGGGCACGTGTGGGCGGCCGTCGCCTGGCCTCTGGCACTGCTCGCCGTGTTCTTCCCGCTGGCGGTACGGAGATTCGCGCGGCTGAGCCACTAGTAGTGCTTCGTCACGTTGGGTGATCCCGCCCGGTGGTGGTCAACCCTGGTGACGTGGCTTCAGTGGGTCGTGCCGCCCGCGACCCACTGGCTCCACGGCATGTTCCAGTCGCTGAGGCCGTTGTCCGGGGCCAGTACGGTGTTGTCCTCGGAGTTCTTGACGATCACGACGTCACCGACCATCGAGTTGTCGAAGAACCACGCGGCGGGCTGCTTGCCGTCGTCGCCGCCCTTGACGTCCTTCAGGCCCACGCAGCCGTGGCTGGTGTTGACCTTGCCGAAGATCGAGTCGGCACCCCAGTAGTTGCCGTGGATGAACGTGCCCGAGGCGGACAGGCGCATGGCGTGCGGTACGTCCTCGATGTCGTACGCGGGCTTGCCGTCCTTCTTCGTGAGGCCGACAGTCGCACCGTTCATGCGGATCTGCTTGAACTTCTCGGAGATGACCATCTGGCCGTTGTACGTCGGGTGCTCGGGGCTGCCGGACGAGATCGGGATGGTCTTGATCGTCTTGCCGTCCCGTACGACGGTCATCCGCTTCGTCTTGGCGTCGACGGTGCTGATCTGGCTCCGGCCGATCTTGAACGTGATCGTCTTCTGGACGCCGTGGACGTTGAGCTTGACGGTGACGGTGGAGCCGGGCTTCCAGTAGCTCTTGGGGCGGAAGTCCAGACGGTTGTCGTTGAACCAGTGACCGACGACTTGCTGGCCGCTGCTGGAGCTGATCCGGATCTTCGACTGTATGGCGGCCTTGTTGCTGATCGCCTTGTCGAAGTTGACTGTCACTGGCATGCCCACGCCGACGGTCGAGCCGTCCTCGGGGGAGAGGTGCCCGATGAAGCCCTTGGCCGGGGAGGCCGTGGTGATCGTGGCGTTCCCGGTGACGGGGCGGCTCTTGGCGTCCTCGGCCTCTGCGGTGACCTGATACTTCGTGGCCCGCTCCAGCTGGCCATTCGGCTTCCAGGACGTGCCGTCCGCGGACAGGATGCCCGGAATATCGGCACCGGTCGCGACGGCGGTCATGGTCACCTTGGTGAGCTTGCCGTTGCTGACGGTGACCTTGACGGGGTTGCTGCCCCCGACGCTGTCGACCCCTCGTGCGGTCGTGATCTTTACTCGGGCTTCGGAAGGCTCCTGGGCGGCCGCCTGACCCTCCCGCGCCTGCGATGTCGGGTGGTCCCCGGCAGCGTTGCCGCTGGTGGCAGCGTTGCTGGTGCCGCCGAGGGCCGTGAGTGCGAGTACGCCGCCGAGTACGCCGGCCGTGGCGACCAGCCTGGTGCGTCGTTTACGTACCGTGATCAAACGCTTCTCCCATGCCACTGCTTTTCGGATCCCTGGGGATGGTCGTCGCAGGAGTGCAACTTGCCGTAGAACCACTTATACGCATTCATCCATCCTGAAATGGGCATTTTGTGGCGAAGGCCACGCACTGTCGAGCGCGTCGCCGAGGCCCTGCTCGACGGCCGGATGGCGCGTAGTCGCTCTGCTCTCGCTGTCCTGTGCCGGCCATGACGGGGACGCCCCTCGAGCACGAGGTGCTTGAACCTCGGAAGCGCGGCCGCCTCTGGGCCGGACAGCGTCGACGTGGTCGATGACCGAGACGGCCAGGGCACCCGATCCCACGCCTGAGCCGGTCGAGCCCATCACCCCGTCCGAACGGGGCCCCTCGCTGCGAACACGGCGGGGCGGTTGCTGAGGCCTGCCCGGCTGGACCTGGAGACTCCCGCCGACGTCCACACCGTATTCGTGTGCTCCCCGGGCTCGGCGCCGATACGGGCTGCGGCCTCGGCCTCGATGAGTTCCTGCAGGTTCCGCTGGGACAAGGCCATCGCGCCATCTCTCGCTTCAACGAGCACCGCTACTCGGAGAGTTGCGCGATGGCTCCCTCTTGACCAGGTGCTATGCGGAGCGCCCGCTCCCTTCTCAGGAAGCCCCCAGCGCCCCGGCTCCAGCCGCCCCACCACATCAACTACGAACCCCGGAATGACATCGGATGCGCGACGTTCCGGTCGGTCCGGGCCGTCCAGGTCTCTGGCGGGTAGCCGTCGGGGCGTATTCCCGCCATTGGTGGTCAACGCCTGTTCCCCACAAGTCCCTTCAGACTCTTCGCAACGTCCGGGCGTCCGGCCTCACCCCCCACCGGCGCCCGGGGTCCGTAGAGGAGAGGGAACCATGACAAGAGGTACCGCGCGACGCGGCGCGGCCCTGCTGTCGGCCGGTCTCGCGTTCGCGCTGCTGCCCACGGCTGGTGCGGGCGCCGCACCGGCCGCGCAGGACGTCGTGCCCGCGCAGGCCACCAAGGCCGCCCGCGCCACCCACACGGTGACGCTGGTGACCGGCGACAAGGTGACCGTCACGGAGATCGGCGGCGGCCGCAAGACCGTCGACGTCAAGCGTCCCCAGGGCGCCACCGGCGCGGTGCGCACCCAGGTGACCGACGGGCGGATCACCGTCATACCCGAGGAGGCGCAGCAGTACCTCGCCTCCGGCACCCTGGACCCCCGGCTCTTCGACGTCAGCACCCTGATCGAGCAGGGCCTCGCGGACAGCAAGGTCGACGCGACACCGCTCATCGTGACGTACAAGGGCCGGAGCGCGCGCTCCGCGGCCGCCACCCCGAAGGGCGCCAAGCGCACGCGCAAGCTGAACAGTGTCGGTGGTGCCGCACTCGCCGCCGACAAGGGCCGTACGTTCTGGAACGCGGCCACGGAGAAGGGTCAGTTCGCCGACGGCATCGGCAAGGTGTGGCTGGACGGCCGGGTCAAGGCCGACATGGACCAGTCGAACGCGCAGATCGGTTCGCCGAAGGCGTGGGAGGCGGGGCTCACCGGCAAGGGTGTGAAGGTCGCGGTGCTGGACACCGGTTACGACACGACGCATCCCGATCTCGCCTCGCGGGTGAGTGAGTCGAAGTCGTTCATCGCCGGGCAGGAGGTCGCGGACCGGCAAGGGCACGGCACACATGTGACGTCCACGGTCGGCGGTTCGGGTGCCGCGTCCGACGGCAAGGAGAAGGGCGTCGCCCCCGACGCGACCCTCGCCGTCGGCAAGGTGCTCAGCGACGAGGGCTTCGGTACCGAGTCCGAGATCATCGCCGGTATGGAGTGGGCCGCCAAGGACATCAAGGCCAAGGTCATCTCCATGTCCCTCGGCTCGCAGGAGGGCAGCGACGGCACCGACCCGATGGCCGCCGCCGTCAACTCCCTCTCCGCGGAGACCGGCGCCCTGTTCGTGATCGCGGCCGGCAACTCCTACAGCCCCGGCACCATCGGCTCGCCCGGTGCCGCCGACGCCGCCCTCACCGTCGGCGCGGTCGACGGCCAGGAAAGGCGCGCCTCCTTCTCCAGCCAGGGCCCGCGTCTCGGTGACAACGCCCTCAAGCCGGACGTCTCCGCTCCCGGCGTCAACATCCTCGCCGCCCGCTCCTCCCTCGTGAACGGCTCGGGCTCGTACACGACGATGAGTGGTACGTCGATGGCGACGCCGCACGTCGCCGGTGTCGCCGCGCTGCTCGCCCAGGCCCACCCGGACTGGACGGGAGCCCAGCTCAAGGACGCCCTGATGTCGTCCTCGAAGCGGCTCGACGACACGACGTACGCGGTCGGCTCGGGCCGCGTCTCCGTGCCCGACGCCATCGCCGCGAAGATCACCGCGACCGGCAGCGCCGACCTCGGCTTCTTCAAGTGGCCCTACGAGAGCAACAAGCCGGTCACCAAGACCGTCACCTACTCCAACTCCTCCGACCAGCCCGTGGAGTTGAAGCTGGCCGCGGAAGGCGCGCCGGACGGGGTGGTCAGTCTCGCCGACAGCACACTGACCGTGCCCGCGCACGGCACCGCCTCCACCACCGTCACCGGTGACGGCAGCAAGGCCGCCGTGGGCACCGTGAGCGGGCAGATCGTGGCCAGCGCCGCCGGGATCCCGGTCGCGCACACCGCGTTCGGCCTGGTCAAGGAGGAGGAGCGGTACACGCTCACCGTCCACGTCAAGGACCGCGACGGCAAGCCGACCCCCGCGAACATCGTCTTCCAGCAGCTCGCCCAGCGCACCAACCCGGGTGTCGTCACGGTCGGCGACTCCGGCACCGTCAAGCTGCGCCTGAGGCCCGGCACGTACACCGCCGACACCTTCCTCGACGTGCGCGGCTCCAGCGGCCCGGACTCGCTCGGCCTCGCCTACCTCTCCGACCCGGAGATCAAGCTCGACCAGGACCGCGAGATCACTCTCGACGGGCGCACGCTGCGCGAGGCCGCGATCCGGCTGCCCAAGGACACCGAGCCGCGCCAGCGCCTCATGGAGTACGACCGCAAGGCGGGCGGCGCCGACGTGCTCGGCATCGTCCAGGTCCCGATCAAGTACGACTCGCTGTTTGCCGCACCGACGAAGAAGGTCACGGACGGCAGCTACGAGTACCGCACCGTCTGGCGCCAGGGCCAGCCGCGGGTCGCCGTCGACGGCATCGACGAGACGTACGAACAGCCCGGCTCCACGCTGATCGAGGGCCACAGCCGGCTCGGCGTCGTCGACGCCGGGAACGGCGCGCCCGCCGGCTACGCGGGCAAGGACGCCAAGGGCAAGGCCGTCCTCGTGCACGCCGACGGCACCCTGACCGAGGCCCAGATCGCGCAGGCCGCCCAGGATGCGGGCGCGAAGGCGCTGTTCGTCACCGACGACGCGCCCGGCCGCCTCAACACCCTCTTCTACGACAACCACGAGAACCGCCCGCTGCAGATCGCGAGCGTCACCCAGGCCGACTTCGCCCGCCTCCAGGCCCGCGCCCGCAGCGGCGGCGTCATCGACATGACCGGCACGGACGACGCCTCGTACCTGTACGACGTGTCGAAGGGCTACACGGGCGCCATCCCCGACCGCAGCCTCGTCTACGCCCCGGCCGGCCGGGACCTCGCCACCGTCGACACCACGTACTACGGAGACAAGAAGACCGAGGGCGGCGAGTTCCGCTTCTCGCTCACCGACACCTTCAAGGTCGGCGTCGGCTTCCAGGAGCGCCACACGTTCCCGGGCAAGCGCACCGACTACGTGTCGATGGAGCCGGGCCAGAAGTGGCACGAGTCCGTCAACCTCCCGAGCCTGGAGGAGCGTTCGGGCCTGGTCACCTACCAGCCCGGCAAGCGCACCGAGCTGAACTGGTTCAAGCCGGTCTGGCACCCGTGGCTGGGCTCCGGGCTCGGCTGGGGGCAGCAGCGCTGGGCCGACCAGATCAAGTTCAACACCCCGGGCTGGGGCGACTCCGGGCCCGACCACACCGGCTTCGGTGACCCGTACGACCCCGAGAGCGGCATGAAGCAGTACACCGAGGTCTTCGCCGACGGGGTCAGCCAGGGCCGCAGGGTCAGCTCCGCCGGCTACGTCTGGGAGGCCGACCCGGCCGAGAAGACGTACAAGGTCGTCACCGACACGGCGCTCGACCCCGCCAAGTGGAGCCTCGGCACCACGGGGCACACCGAGTGGACCGTGCGCTCGGCGCGGCCCGCGACCGACGCGCAGATCTTCCTGCCGATGATCAACCTCGGCTTCGACGTCGACACCGACCTCGCCGGGAAGGTCGGCGCGGGCACGAAGCTGCCCGTCGGGCTCTACGCCGAGTACGTCAAGGGCGCGACCCGCACCGGCACCATCGGCGGCGGCAAGCTGGAGGTCTCCTACGACGACGGCAAGACCTGGTCGTCCGTCGGCCTCGCCGGCAGCGGCGCCTCCTGGAAGGGCGAGCTGCAGGTGCCCGAGAACGCGACCTCCGTCTCGCTGCGGGCCTCCGCGAGCGACGACAAGGGTGCGACCGTCTCGCAGGAGATCGTCCGGGCGGTCGGCGTGAAGTGACCTGCTGAGAGCGGGAGTTCGGGCCGGTGCCCGGCGCGGAGCACCTTCGCGCCGGGCCCCGGCTGTTTCGTTTCCCGGGCCGCCAGGCGTTCCGCCATGAGCCCGAGGTGCGCCATGCCCGAAAGCCCGTCAGGACCTGGCCCAGCGCGACTGAGTGGGTTGTCGGTACCTGTGGAGTCAAACTGATCCCATCACGGCAACGCGCGCGTCGGCGTGACCGGCGGCTGCCGCGATGGGCGACTGGAGCCGCCGCACTGCTTCCAGATGGTCGCCGGTCCAGATGATGCGGATGCCGGTCCCCGTCGCCCGCCCGTCACCATCACGCAGGTCCCGGCGGACCGCCTCGACCAGCCGGGCGTTGTGCTCCCGGTCGGACTCCAGCGGCTCCGGCACCTGCCCTTTGCTTTCCAGCCCCTCGGCCAGACTCTCGTACCACCGGAAGACCCGTTCCGCCATGACCAGTAGCTCCCTCTGCGCGGCGGCGCGGTCTTCGAGTGGCCGGCCGCCCGGGGCCCGCCGCCACATCTCCAGGACCGCGTCGGCAGCCAGACGGAGCCCTACGACACCCGTGATCAGAGTCGTCGTCTCGCACAACGAGACGTCCTTCGCTCCGCGCTCGGCCAGGTAGGTCCTGAAGGCGTCGTCCAGTCGGCGCGCCGCGGCCGCCGCCCGGCGGCCCTCCTGCGGGTACTCGATGGTTTCGGGCCTGGAAGTGCAGCAGGACACCGCATAGCCCACTGCCCCAAGTACGTAACGCGCGCTGTCGACGTACGCCTCCGCCAACGCCCTGGCGAGGGCGGCAGACGCGCCGCGCGGCCAGAAGAGCAGGCCGACGACCAGGCTCACCGCACAGCCGAGTGCGATGTCCTCGATACGGAACAGGATGACCGACAGGTCCGCGGGCTGGGCGATGTCGAACAGGATGACCAGGGTGAGCGTGAAGGCCGCCTGCCCGGCGGCGAACGAGATCGCGGCCGGGACGACGCCCGCGGCCATCACGGCGACGGGCAGCAGGATCCACAGCACGGTCGTGTTGTGTCCGATGAGCTGGAGCAGACCGGCGCCCAGGATCGAGCCGGCCAGGGTGCCGCCGAGGGCACGGAAGACGTTCTGCCCGGTGCTGAGAGCGTTGGAACGCAGCACGGCCAGGGTGCCCAGCGTGATCCAGAAGCCGTGCTGGATGCCGGTCGCGTCGGCCAGCGCGATGCCGATGCCCAGGCCGATGGCGCCGCGGATGCTGTTGTGCAGCCATACGGAGTGCGGCTCGACATGTGCTGCGGCGCGTTCCGCGGCACTGGTCAGGCGACCGGCCGGGGAGCCGGGCTCTCGGCCGAGCAGCCGGTCCGGCCAGCTGCGGTGATCGGCGGTCCGGGCGATGTCGACGTTCTGGGCGATCTGCAGGACGACGAAGGCCACCTCCTGAGCCCGGAAGGTGACGTCGAGACTGTCGACCAAGGTGTCGAGGCCATGCCTGCCACCGGCGTCGCCGTCCGGCATCGGCAGCCGGTTGACCGCCCCGTCCTCCAGCGCGGTCAATGCATGACGGAGCTCCTCCATCCCGGCGCGCAGGCGGTCCGGCGTGATGCGCGGGTCATCGAGCATCTCCGCCGCCAGATCCAGTACGGCGGCAGCGGCTCTGCGCACCACTGAGGACTGCCGCGTGCCCGTCGAACCGTCCTCGAAGGCGGGGGCGGCCCCGGCGAGGATCGCGCTCAGCCAGGTCAACTCGTCGATCAGGCGGACCAGTGCCCGGGACCCGGTGGACAGGCTGGTGGGCCGGTAGGGGGTGGCGGTGAATGCCTGCTGCAGCTTTTGTGTGCTCGACCTGGTCTCTTGGGCGCAGGCACGGCATTGCCCGAAGGCGGGGCCGGCGGCACGGCCCGTGAAGTAGTCCGCATCGGTGCGCAACTGCACCGCCGCAGCTCGGCAGACCCGAGCCGCCGGCGCGCTGAGCGGATCGGTCTGCGTCCTCGCCCACAACAGCCAGACCGCGATCACGGACGTCCCGGCCGCCAGCACCACGCCCATCAGCCGGTCGGGCAGCTGGGCCAGGGGAGCGGGCGCGGATACCGGCAGGACGAACGCCAAGAGCAGCGACGTCGAGGCGCCGGCCAGGACCGAGCTGACCACGCCCGAGAAGAGCACGACGAAGCCCACCACCAGCGTCGCAGCAATCGCGATCCAGACCGACCGCGACGCGAGGGTGCCCAGTGAGACCAGCACCAGCCAGGCCACGCCGAGCGCCGCATGCGCGCGCAGTTGCTGCACCACGGGGCCGGAGTATTCGACCAGCAAGAGCATCGCGAACGCGCCGAACGCGGCGTAGGTGCCCGTGACCGGCGCGTGGAAGACCTGGGTGCACAGCGCGAAGAGGGACGGCATCACCACCGCGGTCCTGGCCGCCCGCCGCATGGCGGCGAGCCCCGGATCCCGGCGGCGCAACCACGCGGTGAACTGACGCATCTGAATCATCGCAATCCGCCTCGGTGAGGTGGTGGCACAGCAGCCAAACAATGTCTTCCATCCATCCTGAGCCGAGATGCGCCGCAGGAGGGCGAGAACCTCGGTAGCGACGCCACAGGCAGCGGCCACGGAGCGTCCGTCTTGGCAGCCGGACAGGGCGCCGGCCTGGTCGGCCTGCTCGTCCTGGTCAACCTGGTGAAAGACAGCTTCCCGCCGGCCTACGGCCTCGCAGCTCCGGCCGGAGGCATGCTGATCATGGCCAGCATGGGCCGCTACCGCACCGAAGAGCCACGGCACGAAGCACCGTGAGCGAGGCGCAGGCGTTGTTGGTACGGCGGGGCGTTCCGCGGTGCCGACGACCACGATCTTGATGGTGTGCTGAGGGAGGTTCTCCACGATGGAGACGAAGACGTTGCACTTCGCCGGGACATGTGCCGATCCGGCAGCGCGGCCGCACTTGTCGAAGGCGGCGTGCTGGGTGCGGCGCTGTGCGACCTCGGGGACGATGCCGATCCCGCGGTTGGCGGCCACCGTCTCCAGCCACTCGTCGTAGTTGTGCCCGGCGGACCGAGCCCTCCCGCACTGGTCACCGCCGCCGCCCGCGCGGGCGGGCTGGGGTTCCTCGCCGGCGGATACAAGACCGCACAGGCACTCGCCGGGCAGATCCACACCACGCGCGCCCAAGACGTCGCCTTCGGCGTCAACCTGTTCGCCCCCAGCCCGGTCCCCGTCTCCCACGAGGCATACCGGCGCTACGCACGGGCGGTGCAGGTGGAGGCGGACCGCTACGGCCTCACGCTGACCGAGGAGCCGATCGAGGACGACGACCACTGGACGGACAAGATCGATCTGCTCACCTCCGCTCCCGTCCCCTGGGTGTCCTTCACTTTCGGCATCCCGGACCGCGCCGTCGTCCGCGCTCTACGCACCGCCGGAAGCACCGTTCTGCAGACCGTCACCTCGGCCGAAGAAGCGCGCCTGGCGGCTGAATCCGGCGTCGAGGCGCTGATCGTCCAGGCGGCGGCCGGCGGCGGCCGGCGGCGGGCACTCGGCCACGCTCACCCCCGCACGACCGCTCCAGCCCATCCGGCTCACCGACCTCATCACCGCGGTGCGCCACGTCGTTGTCCTGCTCATCATCGCCACCGGCGGAATCACCACCGCCGCCGACGTGGCCGCCACGCTGGCCGCAGGCGCCGAAGCCGCCATGATCGGCACCGCCTTGCTGCGTACCCACGAGAGCGGAGCAACCGCACCGCACAAGGCGGCCCTGGTCGACCCCGCCTTCGTCACCACCGCCATCACCCGCGCCTTCACAGGACGGCCCGCTCGCGCCCAGCGCAACCACTTCATTGATCAGTACGACGCCATCGCCCCCGAGGGGTACCCCGCCCTCCACCACCTCACCGGTCCACTCCGCAAAGCGGCCACCGCTGCCGGTGACACACGGCTGATCCACCTGTGGGCAGGAACAGGGCATCGCCACGCGAAGGCCGAACGCGCCATCGACACCTGCGCCCGCCTCTCGGACCAGCTATGAGTCGGCTGAGACCATCGAACCCATGGGCACGCACCGCCGACCCGGCCCTGAACCACAGCCATCCCAAGCTGCCCCGCGCGTGAACGCCGACGACCCGCTCGCCGGGTACAACAGCGGCGCCGCCCGCCGATGGATCGGTACCGCCGTCACTGGGCCGGCGACAGCGGACTTCGTCCTCATCCCAGGTCGAAGGTGTTGGGCAGGCCGAGTCGGTAGCGGATCTTGTCGATGCGTTTGAGGGGTTCCAGTTCCTGGGGGCGGTACAGTTCCCAGATCCGGCAGCGTTCGGCGTTCGAGCCGTCCTGGTCGAGCAGCGCGTTGACGGCCCGTCGTGCCGATTCGTTGGCGCCTTCCATCGTGGCCAGGTCTACGTCGGTGCGGACGTAGTCGCCGGCGAGGAAGAAGTTCGGTACGGCGGTCTTTGCCGACGGGCGGTTGTAGAGCGTGCCGGTGGGGTGGATGAGGAGCGGCTCGCGATTGTGCGGGTCGGGGCTGCCGAGGTCTGTCACGGCCGGGTCCATGAACCAGCCGACCCGGTCGGCGTCGGCGAGTGTCGTCTTGCGGGAGTCGTTCAGGGCGTCCTTCAGCTGTGCCCAGCACTCCTCGACGATCTCCTCGCGCGTGCAGTCACGGGCTTTCCTGCCGTACAGGATTCCCGGCTTGTCCCACTCCGAGACGATGACGGACAGGCAGTCGTGGGCGCGTCCGTCGCCGTAGTCCTGCGAGAAGTTCCGTACGTCCCAGAACTGCGCCTGTCCGATCCCTGTCACGGACCACGGTGAGTCGAGGCAGTTGATGTGTCCGTGGACGACGGGCGTGGGGGTGCGCAGGTAGAACTGGACGCCGGTCATCCAGTCCGTCTGCAGTGCGTCACACCGGGCGAGTTGCGGGTCGGCCGCGCGCAGGGCGGTACCCCAGGTGCGCCGGGCATGCTCGACGGGCATGGCGCAGACGTAGTGGTCGGCGGTGATGGTGCGTTCGCTGCCGCCGTCACGGGCCGAGACCCTCACGCCGGTGACACGTCCGCCCTCGAACAGCACCTCCTGTACCTGGGTGCCGAGAACGAACCGAACGCCCAGCGAGCGCAGGTGTGCTGACCAGGGGTCGATCCACGCCTCGCTGGTCGGGGCGTTGAGGACCCGGTCGATGTCAGCGTCGCCGTCCATGCCGCGGCCCAGCAGGCCCCACAGCAGCAGCGCCTCGATGATGACGCGGCCCACGGTGCGGGTGGAGGCGACCTGGGCGCGGGTGGCGACGAGGTTGCGAGTCTGTCCGATGCCAAGGAGCGTGCGGTACTCCTCGCTCATCCGTTCAGCGCGGATGAAGTCCCACCAGGAGGTCTTCTCCCACTGGTCCTCGCGGCGCGCGTCGCAGCTGGTGAGGTGGACGAGGACACGGTCGGCGAAGTAGGCGGCCTCGTTCGCGGGGAGCCGGCTGCCCAGGTCGAGGACGGAGAGGATCTGGTCGCGGATCCACGAGGGGGTGATGTCGCCGGGCGCGGGCGGGGTGGTGACCCGTCGTAGGGGGAAGTGAAGGTCGGGGCGGCCCGCCTCGCGGGCGAAGAGTGCCTCGGTGCCGCCACGTAGGTTGTCGTGGACGCCGTTCGCGTTGCCGGGGAAGGGGATGCGGCGCATGCTGTCGGGCAGGTTCCGGTAGAAGCCCGGGAAGAAGCGGAAGCCGTGTTCGCCGGGGAGGGGTCTACGGCCGCCCGTGCCGGTTCCGGGGACGTTCATCGAGCGCGCCTTGCCGCCGAGCACGTCGTAGTACTCGTAGACGGTGACCGAGTAGCCGCGTTCGGCGAGTTCATGGGCGGCGCTGAGTCCGGAGACGCCGCCGCCGAGGACGGCGACGTGTTTGCGGGTGGAGGCTGCGGCAGCGGCGGCGTCCGGCCATAAGGCGAGGGCGCCCACTGAGCCCCCGGCACCCGTGAGGAACCGTCTGCGGGTTGTTTTCCGCTGTTCTGTTGTCATGGATACGGGAGGGTAGGGAGAGCGGGGACTCCGCGACAGGCCGTGGGTCGGTCACCCACTGCATCCTCACAATGGTGCAGGAATCACCCGAAAGGAAACACACCGGTGACGACGGTGTCGTGCCGGGTGGTGGCCGCGACGCGGAGGGTATCGGCTTGTTGAGCTGCCTGATCATGCGTCACGGCAAGCGCCGTTGCGGCTCTGTTCGTCCGAACCCGCAGCCGACGGCGGTACCTCGACGACGAAGAAAAGTCGGCCGCCGGCACTCGCCGTATCTCGGACAGCGTCGGCTCCTAGTCGTGCTGCAACGGTGCCTTCCCTCGGGGGTCCGCAGGAGCATCGACGGTTGCCCCGGTCGTGGAGGCGCTGCTTGCCTCCACGACCGGGATGACTGTGACGGGGGCGGCCTGGCCGACGCTCTGGGCGGCTGCGGCTGCGGCTGCGGCTGCGCGACGTGCTGAGAAGACCTCACCGGGTGGGGCGGGAGTGGGCTGAGCGGACACAGGTTTCGTGAGGTTGCGGGCCACGCGGCTGATGGTGTGTGCAGGGGGTGGGGACTTCGGTCACACGGCCTGGCTGAGGTCTCTGTCGAAGTCGTGGTGGTTGGGTGAGCCGATGTTGTCGCTGGTGGTGGTCCATCTGTGGCTGAAGGCGACGGGGATGTCCAGGGCGAGGAAGTTCTTGCCGTCTGCTGTGTGGGCGCGTAGGTGGAGTCGGTGTCTGGCCACGGGCACGGTCTGGGGGATGTGGAGGTTCCAGGTCTGTTTCCACGGTCCGGCGGGTGGTTGGGCGTCACCCGACAGGCTTGTGCCCATGCGTGCCAGCAGGTCGGGTAGTTTGTAGCTTTTGTCGAGTATTTTCATGGGGCCGATCTTCATGATGACCCTGCAGGTGACCTGGGTCAGGTCGACCGTCTCTTTGAGGTAGCACTCCATGTCCCAGCGGACTTGGTGTCCGAGGCGCGGCAGCGCGGGGGTGCAGGTGATGTCGAGGATGTCCATGACGTAGTTGTCGTCGCTTGCGTCCTCCACCAGGCAGTTGTTCATAGGAGTCTTCCCGAGGTGTCTTGGGTGGGGAATGTGCCCTGTGGTCGCGTGGCTTGCCGCTGTGTCCTGGGTCCGTGTGCTTTGCTTGCGGTCACGGGCCGGGTGAGGGGAGCCGCACCAGAGGTGCGGTTTTCGCTTTCGTCACCCGTTCGGGCTCACCCGACTGCTGCGAAGGAGACCGGTGGCCGTTGCTGGGTATCGCCGCCAAGTGGGGTGTTCCAGCGGGAATTCCCTTGCGGGTGAACCGGTGAAGCGGGAGGACGTCGGCGTGGGCGGCCTCGCAGCGCCTTCCGGCGGGTTTTAGGATGGCGTGCAAGGTGCGTGGACCATTTGGGCAAGGGGCGGGTGTGGGCACCATGTGCCGGGTGCCCCAGGGGGGCTGAGGCCAGAACCCCGGCCCGATTACGGCGGGCCGGGGTTCTATGTGGTTCGCATGGTGCGGTTGGGTTTAGAAGTCGAAGTCTTCGCCGTGGTGGCGCTTGACCACCCGGAAGCTGCCTACGACTCCGTCCTTGACGTGGACGCCCCTGGTGTGGTGCACCTTGACGCCGTTGGCTTCGCTGTGAGGGCCGACGGTGGCGACGGGGGCGCCGTTGTCGCAGGTCGCCCCGCGGAAGAACTCGACGGTCCGCTTGCTGTCGTTGCGGATGTTGAAGCTCTTGGAGCCCAGACCGCTCACCACGGTGATGCAGCCGTCGGGCACGGCGGAGAACGACCGCTCGTTGATGAAGATCCGGCCGATCTCGTGGTGGCGCTTGCCCTTGAAGCCCTCGCCGCGCTCGCCACCCTCGCCACGCTCGCCGCCTTCGCCACCGCGGCCGCCGCCCTCGTTGCCCTTGCCCTGTCCGCCCTCGCCGCCCATCGGTGCCTGAGCGGGAACGGGTACCTGCTGGACGACGGCCGGGGCCGCCTCGGGTGCGGGGGCGGCGGTGGCGTAGGTGATGCCGGTCACGGCGAGTACGGCAGCGGCGGAGACGCCCGCCGTGACGACCTTGGAACGGGTCATGATCATGATGTCTTGCTCCTTCTCAGAGAGGCCGGCTTTGGAAGCCGGTGTGTGATTGAACGTACTAACCGGCCCTAAGGCTGTCATTTCGGGCATGTCGGAAGGGCTGGTGTGGGGGAGCCGAACGGGGTACCCAGAGCACCCGCGGACCCGTCTCTCGAGGTGCTGACGGCACGTCAATCTGTCGTAATTCCTGGGCAGATTGATGAGGGATTAGGCCTTCAAGGTGATCTCTGATGCCTGATCACCCGTGCGGCAGCGGGTCGCCTGGAAATGCCGGTGCGAAGGGCTCACCGGATTTCAGGGCGGGCGGGTCACAGGCCGGATCAAAGTAGGCCCTGCCCCGCGAGGGCCTTGTGTTCGTGCCGTCCGCCGCCCGGTGGGGGCCCGGGGCATCGTGCCGTGGTCAAGGAGCTGAGGGCCCGAAGGACCCGAAGGCCGGGCCTATGACGACCCCTCACCCGGCGGGCGTCGGCGTTCGGCAGGTCCGCCGATAGGAGTGCGGCACTCCGCCATGGCCACAGCCCGAGGGGTGCGAGGTCTTCACCAGGCTGCCCGGTCATGGACCTCGAAGCCTTGGGCTTGACCGCACCCGTGGGCTGTCCTGCCCTGTGAGGCGACAGGCTGGATGCGGGAGCACTGGCGCGTTCATGGATCGGTGGCCTCTACCAGCCGGGGACGGCGTCGACCGTACCGGTGAGTGCGGCCAGGTCGGCGCCGGTGAACGTGTCCGGCACATCGATCTCATGACCGTGCAGCAGTCGGGCGGGCGTGAGCGTGCCTGTCCAGGGGACAGGTCGTCAGGTCCGCCAGCGCTCGGGCCGCAAAGACGGCCGGCACCAGCACCGGTAAATATGAGTTGACGGCCTGTCGCGACGAGGGTGGAATCACGCGAGTGTCGCCGAAGCAGACGTGGCAGCCCTCAGTTCCGGACAGCCTGGGACCATGTCAGAAAACCGTGGTCCGGGGACTTGTTGAATGACCAGGTTCTTTGAAGCCTGTCAGGGGTGGGTCAGGTTTGGGCTTTTGCTGCCCAGGCAGCTCAGCGCCTGCATGGCTTCGCGCTCTATGCGTGAAAGATCGTGGAGGATGGTGCCTGCCTGGACGAGGCACTGGGCATTGCCTGATTCACCGGCTTCTGTGATCAGCGCTGCGACTTCCGTCCATAGGGCGGCTGCCTCGGTGTACAGCCCATGGCCGGTGCGCAGGTGGCTGCTGTCGAACTGTTGGGTGCATTCGGCGAGGAAGTCGCGGTAGAGGTTGCGGAACAGGGCGCCGCCGGTGCCGGCCTTCTCCATCAAGCGGGCAGCCTGCGGTAGGTCCCGTTGAGGGTTGTCGGTCCGCTGGAGCCATGTGCGTACCAGCTTGCCGGCCTTTTCGATGCCTCGGTTGCCGAGATTGGCGATGGGCGGGTTGAGGAAGGCGTCGGCGCAGGTGGTGATGGCGGGAATGATCTGGCTCTGTGGGGAGGGCAGATTCCTCGGGGCGGTGAGGGTGAAAGACCGGTGCTTGGCGGTCATCGGACCGCGTGCGGCCCTGGCCTGGGCGAGGCTGGTCAGGCTGGTGGATACCGTTCCGCCTTGCTGGTCGGTGTCCACCAGGTATGCGTCGCGGTCGTCGTAGCCGTACATGGCGACAACATGACCGCCGAAGTGCACCTTCGAGGTGAAGTAGTCCAGGTGGTAGCTGTCGAGTTGCAGTCCGACGGGGTGGCCGGCGTCGAGGGGGGCCACCACGTTCTCCCAAGCCCTGCGAGGGGAGGTGGTCTCCTGGACCTGGAGTTCCAGCCCGAGTCTGGTGGCCAGGTTTCTGGTGAGGTCGAAAGGCTTGACCCGTCCCCCGAGGAAGGGAAAGCCCATGTTCTTGCTGTCCCAGTAGATGAAGGACAGACCGGAACCGAGGCCGAAGAGCATGGGCTCCGTCAGATCGAGTCCCTGGTGTCGCAGCAGCACTCCCAGAGCTGTCGTCTCGCAGTGCTGCGTACCGCGGGCATCAATGTCTATCACTGTGGTCATGCCATGCTTTCCTGGACGGAGATGATCAGCCGGGCCATCAGTTCTTCTTGCGGTGCCTCTGCCGGCCCGACGGGATAGGCCTCACCTAGGGGCAGTTCGGCTTGCACGTCATCATGGTGGACTCTCCCACGGTGGGGGCGTCTACTGGGCACCCGGAGCCGGCGGTCGCGATCGTCAAGTCCGTCCGCCGCGATCGGCATCCTCCCCCCACCGGGCGCCCCAAGGGCCCCTCGGAACAGGCCCTGCAAGCGGACACCCGAACCAAAACAGCCTGATCAGGGACGTGCGTGCCTTCAGGGAACGGACTGCCGCCGACCCCAAGCAGCGTCTGCGAACCCTGCAGGTGGAAAAGATCAACGCGGTTTCGTCACTCGTTTGGGCTCACCCGGTCGCCGCACGGGAGAACAGTGGCTGTCACTGGGGAATACCGCCAACTGGGGGTGTTTCAGAGGGAATCTGCTTGGAGGTGAACCGGTGGAGGAGGAGGACGTCGGCGCGGGCAGCCGGGCGGCGCCTGGTGGCCGGGTTTAGTGTGGCGTGCGAGGCGCGTGGACCGTGAAGCACTGGTCAGGTGCGGGCGCCACGTGCCGGCGCTCGGGGGCTGAGAACCAGAACCCCGGCCCGATTGCGGCGGGCCGGGATTCTAGATGGTTCGTGTGTTGCGTCTGGGTTTAGAAGTCGTCGAAGCCGAAGTCTTCACCGTGGTGGCGCTTGATGACCCGGAAGCTGGCCACCACTCCGTCCTTGACGAACACGTCCCCGGCGTGGCCGGGCTTGACGCCGTTGGCTTCGCTGCGGGGGCCGACCGTGGCGATGGGGGCGCCGTTGTCGCAGGTCGCCCCGCGGAAGACCTCGACGGTCCGCTTGCTGTCGTTGCGGATGTTGAGGCTCTTGGAGCCGAGGCCGCTCACGATGGTGATGCAGCCGTCCGGGGCGGCGGAGTACGTCCGCTCGTTGATGTGGATTCTGCCGATCTCGTGGTGGCGGCGCTTACCGTGCTCGCCGCGCTCGCCGCCTTCGCCGCCGCGCTCGCCGCCTTCGCCGCCGCGCTCGCCGCCTTCGCCGCCACGCTCGCCGCCCTCGTTGCCCTTGCCCTGTCCGCCCTCGCCGCCCATCGGGGCGTAGGCCGGAGCGGGCGCCTGCTGAGCGACGGCCGGGACCGTCTCGGGCATCGATGCGGGAGTGGCGGCAGCGTAGGTGATGCCGGTCGCGGCGAGTGCGGAAGCGGCGGCGATGGCCGCGGTGACAGCGGTGGAACGAGTCATGATCATGATGCCTTGCTCCTCTCTCTGAGGGGCCGGCTGTGACAGCCGACGTGTGATTGAACGTAATGACCACCCCCAGAGCTGTCATTTCGGGCATATCGGAAGTGCTGGTGCGGGGGAGCCGAACGAGGTACCCGGAGCACCGGCAGGCCCGACTCTCCAATTGCTGACGGGGCATCAATCATCTTCAAACGACGGGTAGATTGATGAGGCATTAGACCTTCAAGGTGATCTCTGACGCCTGCTCACCCGTGCGGCAGCGGGGCGCCTGGAAAAGTCGCCACGAAGGGCTCAGGGGCACCGGGACGGTCAGTCCGCAGACCGGATCACGGGAAACCGGCCCCACCAGGGGTTCTGTGCCCAAGCCGGCCGCCACTCGGCGTGGACCGCGCCACCGTCACGTGGCCACGCGGATAAGGGCTTGAGGCCAAGCGCCATGACGCCCCCTCACCCCGTCGTGCCCACGTCAGCCCCTTGCCCGGGAACGGCTTGTCACGCCGGGTGAACGGGATTCGCTGCGCGCCGCGCGCACGGTCATGCCGCCGTGCCGGGCTCTTGCCGCGGCTGCCCATTTCCGGCTGGAACGGCTGTGGAGCGTGCTGATCTGACCTCACCGCACACTCGCTCTGCTCGTCGTACTGCTCCTGACGAGTGCCAGACGGCCCGTCTGACCGTGGACCCGCTTACCGAACACGGCCTGGACCAGGGCCGGACGGGCGCGAGCACATCCTGACGAGGGCGCGCCGCCAGATGCCTGAACACACGCGCCACGCTCGCCGTCGTCGGCAAAGCTCGGGGCAGCCACCGGCTCAAACCCCAGATACAGGGGGGCTCTGCGGCCCGGCTCAGGAAGCCTCCTTCAGGGCGTCCTCGTGCTGCGCGGGATGGTCCGGTACTGTCCGGCCCGGCAGCAGCAACAGACCCATTCCCAGGGCCAGGCCCAGCGAAGGCAGGAACGGGAACCGCCCGTCGTCCGCGAAGCCCTGCACGGCGAAGTGGGACAGGGCAGCGACGCTCGTGGCGAGGCCGAGCCACAGCATCCAGGAGCGGCGCCGGTCGGCGTCCGGACGGGTCCTTTCGTACAGCGCGGCCAGTTTCCGCTCCAGCGGTCGCAGCGCCGCCACGAAGCCGGCGAGAACGAGCCCGAGCACCAGCAGCCACGGCACCCGCAGCGCCCACCACCCAGCGGACCCGAAGGCGGGCTCAGGTGCGAGGGCGGTCAGGTAGAACGCGGCGGCCACGACCAGCACCGGCAGCATGTGCCACAGGTACAGCGTCATGCTCGCACCGCCGACCGACTGCACCAGACGCCACACCCACTCGCGGTCCAGAAACCTCCGCACAGCCGGCGCGACGAGAAGACACAGGCCGACCTGGGCCACTACCCACGCCAGCATCGCCACCGACGGCGGGTTGGTGTTGCTGGGCGCCTGTCCGGTCACGAAGATCAGGCTGACCGGGAACGGCCCGAGAACGACCAGCGCCGCGAAGGCCGCCCCACCGCCGACCGCCATCGCGGCCGACAGCAGCCGACGACGGGTCAGCAGACCGTCCCGCCAGCACAAGCCCAACTGATAGGCCACACCCCACACGAGCACGTAGTCAGCCAGACCGACGTACGGAACTTTTACCGTCACCACCACCGCATCAACGGCCGCGGCTCCCATGCCCATGACGACGGCAACGCGCAGACCCCAGCGCCGGTGCGCCGCGTGCAGCGGCGGCGTCAGGGCGCTGAGCAACAGGTACACCGGAAGGAACCAGAACTGCATGGCCATCGCCCAGCCCACGAGTGCAAGCGTGCCCGGTTCCACACCGACCGCCGTACAGATGCCGACGGCGAGCAACACAAGACCGCTGTAGGCGCCCGCCGGAAGCAACAGCCGCAAGGCACGCCGCCCCACCCAGCCAGTCGCGGAACCACCCGCCGCGCGGGCCCGCGACCAGGAGCCACCCGCCGCGTGGCCGCCGGCCAGGAAAAACAGCGGCATGATCTGAAAGCCCAGAGTCAGCCACTGGGTCCAGGGAACTGTCGCCAACAGCTCAGGCGCGGTGATTCGTCCGTCGCTCTCCCTGCCCAAGCCGGTGATCAGCCAGTGGCCAAGCACCACCAGGACGATCGCCCACGCGCGCAAGAAGTCGACGTAACGGTCTCTGCCCATGCCTCGTCATGCTGCCGTAAGCTCCACGCCCACGTCGCGAGAGCTCCGCGCCGCAACCATTCCGTGCTCGATACGAAACGCTCTCCCGTGACGAGTAGTTACGGGTGGCAGTACCTGCCAGGTGCAGAAGGCAGTGGGTGACCACGAGGAGGAGCGGTCGGCGGCGCCGATCGGTCGCCTCGTGGATCCGCGCTGTCGAGCACGAGCTCAACCGGACGGCGTGACCGAGGACCACACGCCGAACCACTGCTCGGCGCCGAACTCCTCGAACTGCTCCACTTCGGTGAACCCCAACTTCGCCGCGAGGCGCATCGAGCGGTCGTTGGCGGTCTGGGTGCAGAGCACCACCGGCTCGCTGGGAAGCGTGTCGGCGAACCAGCCGAGTGCCGCTGCGCACGCCTCGGCGGCGTACCCGCGTCCCCACGCCTCAGGGAGGAACATGTAGCCGAGCTCGGCCTCACCGGCATCCGGACGGACGTGACCCGGACGCTCCGCGTCGCGCCGATCGAGCGTGATCATGCCGATCATCGCTCCGCCGAGATCGATCACGAAAAGGCCAGGACGCCGCCTGGGCACCTCCGGTACCGCGCGTTCGAGCTCAGCACGTGGTCGAGGGCCACCGAGGTAGGTGCCCACCTCTGGCGAGGCGAACAGCTCGATGAACGCCGCACGGTCCCGGGCCTCGGGCTCGCGGAGCACGAGTCGCTCGGTCCTGATCGGGGCAGGTGGCCAGGCGACGGGTCCGAGCTCAGTCATGGCGGGCAACCTATCGCATGTCCGCCGAACAGGAGTCTCGGACGACCGACAGCGGCAGCGGCTTCTGACCCGTCGGCCCGATCTGGATGTCGGTCTCCGTACACGGCTCGACACCGTGACCGTCTGGGACAACCTGGGCGAGTTCTTCGACGGCCTTGCGCGCGACTTCCGCGGTTGGGAGGGCGAGAGCCGCCCGCCGCCGGCGTCCACGCCCACCCGTCGCTCACCAGCGCGGCCGAATGAGCGTGAGCCGCGGCGGGAGGCGAAGCGGTGTGCAGGCCCGGCACCTTGGCGTCGGGTTCCAGCACCTCGCCCAGGCGGCCCTTCACCGTGTGCGCGGTCATCCGGCGCCGCTGCACTCGAGGCCCCGGGCTCCCGGCAGCGCCCGCTCGACGCTCTGGCGTCCTTCCTCGAGGGCGTCTCGGGCGGCCCCGGGAGGGCTCTCGCCGTAGGGCGGATCGCCCGCGCGGTACGTCTCGGGAACCTCTCCGGGAATGCTCGACACCAGGACGAGCATGCGCACCCCGGGCTTGTAGTACGCCGGGACGTTCGCGCCTTCCTCGGTGAAGGACAGCCGCCGCTCGCCGCCCGCGGGTTTGTAGTAGTGGTCCACGTCCAGCACGATCCGGTACCGGTCGTGCCCGCCCGCCGGCTCGACCCGTTCCACCGTGCCCTCGGCAACGGCGCTGGCGCAGGCGATGATCCCCTCGTACGTGAGCTTGGCGGCGGACTCGCCATTCATTGTCCCGTTGTGCGCCACGAGGTATGCCGTGCCCGTTCCCAGCAGCGCCACGGCTACGGACGCCACGAGGGCGAACAGCCGTCGGCGACCGCGCTGTCGGCTGCGCACCGGGGCGGATTCCTCCCGTCCGGGGGCCTTCTGGGCCAGTCCGTCCCCGATCCGGCGCAGTTGTTCCCGGACAGCGGCCATGTCGCGTTCCGCGTCCGCGTAGCGGTCAGCCGAATCCCCGGCCTGCGCAGGCGAGGGTTCACCCAGCAGGACCGCCATCAGCTCGTCGTTCTTCTCCACCCTCACATCGCCTCTTCCACGTGCAGCCGCTCACGCAGGAGTTTCGCCGCCGCGTACAGCCTGCTCTTCACCGTTCCCAGGGGGATGCCGAGTTGCTCGGCGATCTGCGGCACCGACAGGTCCGCGTAGTAGCGCAGGACCAGAACCTGCCGATGGGCGGCGGGCAGGGCGTCGAGCCCCTCGGCGACGGCCAGAGCCCGCACACTGTTCTCCGCGCCGTCCTGGGCCCTGTCGTTGGGTGCGCTCAGCAGGCCGAGCCGCGCGCTGACACGTTCCTGCCGGTGCCGGGTGCGGTGCCAGTCCACTGCGAGGTTCGAGGCCACCACCGCGGCCCAGGCTCCCACGTTCCGCGGCGAGTCCTCGCCCCGCGCCCGGCGCTCCAGCAGGCGCAGACGCACCTGCTGGAGCTCGTCCTGCAAATCGTCCTGCGGAACCCCGCCGAGGGCCAGGACGGCGCGGACCCGGTCGGCCTGCGCCGCGTCCAGCGGGTCCTCCTCCGCAACCCGCGGTCTCCTGATCGGCAACGGTGCTCTCCCTCGGTCGTGTTTCTCCTAGGACGCGGGAGCATTGCAGATCGTTCGATCGTCACTCGCAGCCCAGTTCGCGCGCCGCGGGCGGTGCCCGGGCGATCCCGGCCCGCTCGCGGGTGATCGGTGCGTCGGGCGACGGCCATGTGATCCGGGGGGACGCCACGTGCTGCGCAAGAGCGCCGTCTTGCCGCACAAATGAGGCGGGTCGCCTGGTCCGGCAACCCGCCCCGGAGCTTCGTGCTCTCGAACCGTTCAGCAACCGGGCGGCAGCGGTGTCAGCCCGACTCCAGGCGCCGGTTCGGGCGGAGGGGCGGACCGGGGGGCCCGCCCCGGCGTATGCCGCCGGGATTGCACGGCGGCTGTTGGTGGTGGAGGCGTTCCGGGCGGGAGCCGTCAGTCCCGGATGTCCTGGAGCAGCCATTCACGGGGGATATCGTGGCCGAGGCCGCGTTCTCGGGCGCGTTCGTAGATGATCGCCGCGAGGGCGTGGAACTGGGCTCCCTGAATGTTGCCGCGTTCGGAGAACGTCACCTGCTGATCGTCGTCCCGGGCGCGGGCGCGTCCTGCCAGCACGGCGTCGAGGCGGACCACGCGCGTGCCGCTGGGGGGCCGGCGCGACCCGCTGCCGTGCTGGTGGCGCTCCCAGACGGCGGCCTCGCGACGGGCCCGGTAGGTCACATACTCGTCGTCGGTCGCCCAGTCGGGCGCCGAGGAGGGCACGCTGGCGCTGCCGAGCCGCAGCCATACGTCGAAGCGCTGCCGTGCCCTGGCGTCCGGTCGTCCGCCGATGCAGGTGACGTGTGTGCCCGGGCGCAGGTGGTCTCCCAGGACGACGTCGCCGACCGCGTCGGTGCAGCCGGCAACGAGGTCGGCGCCGCGATGAACGCTCTCAGGATCGTCGACCGCCACCACCTCCAGGCCGTGCGACTCCCGCATCTGCGCGGCGAAGCGCTCGCGGTGGGAGCGGGTCGGGCTGTAGACCTGGACCCGTTGCAGGGGGCGGACGGTGAGGAAGGCCTCGATGTGGCTGCGCGCCATGCCGCCCGAGCCGAGCAGGCCCAGCACCCGGGCGTCCTCGCGAGCGCCGAGGCGCACGCCGATGGCCGAGTCGGCCCCCACACGCAGGTGCTGCAGCAGCCCGTCGTTGAGCAGCGCCACGGGCTCTCCGGTGCGCGCGTCCAGCAGGAGCACCAGACCGCAGAACATCCCGGGCCGCACGCAGTACTTCTCCTGGGTGCGGTGGCCCGGGGGACCGGTCTCGGTGAGCACGTCCGACTTCATGCGGATGGCCACATAGCCGCTGCGTGCCGAGCCGCCTTCCATCGTTCCCCACTGGTAGACGCGTTCGTCGTCCACCGGCAGGGACAGGTCGATGCGTGGACGGCACACCCCGATCCCGGCGGCCAGGTCCCGATACGACTCCTCGAGGGCGCGCACCACGTCGGGCATCGTGAGCACGGCGGCCGTGACCTTGTTGTCCAGGACGAGCATGATCCTCCGTTCGGCCGTGCAAGGGACCGGGCCGTGCAGCCGTGCAAGGGACGGGGACGTCGGGCGCCGGACCGGGCATGCGGGCCGTTCAGGGGCGCGAAGGCGTGTGTCAGGGGCGCAGGGGCGTGTGCGGGCCTTCGTGCTCCGCTCGGGCCGCGAGGTGGCGCCACATCGCGGCTATGTTGAACGCCGGTCCGAGGTCGGGAAGTTCGTCGATGTCCTCGTCGGGTATGGGGCGCAGGGGCGCGCCGGTGGCGGCGACGGCCAGGGCCGTGCGCGCCAGGGAGTCCACCGCCAGCGCCCGGGTCACGGCTTCCGCGACGGCGTGGGCGGGGTCCCCGGTGCCGACGGCGACGAGTCCGTGGCCCCGCAGCACGACGACGGGCCGGTCCCCGAGACGGGCCGTCATCTCCTCGGCCAGGTCGCGGCGGCGGATCAAGGCCGAGCGAGGCCAGACGGGGATCCCGTCGCGCGCGAGCCGGGCGGCAGGGATGTCGTACGAACCTACGAGGGGAAGCCAGGGCAGGTCCGCCGCGGACGCCGCGACCACGGCGGGCGGATGGGCGTGCACCACGGCCGTGACCTCCGGCCGTGACCGCATGATCTCCGTATGGATGGGCAGTTCGCTCGGCGCCTTCCAGCCGGCGGGGGCCGGACCGGTGCCGTCGAGACCGACCTGCTGCACGTCTTCGACCACAGTGAAGGCGAGTCCCCGCTCCGCGGGTCCGCGTCCGCGGACCAGGAGACGATCGGGGCCGGTCCGGGCGCTCACATGGCCCAGGATGTGCTCGACGAGGCCGATGACGGCGAGCACCCGGCAGGCGACGGCGATGCGTTCACGAAGGGCTTCGTAGGACTCCACCTGGCTTGGCCCACCCCTTGGATGTGTCCATGCTATAGGTCTGTTGGTATGACTTTAAGCCATTGTGACGAGAGGCGTCAATGAAGCTCCTGGTCATGGGACAATGCGCACATGCCATCGCGACCCAGCCAGGCTCAGCGTGCTGAGACCGAAGACGAGAACCGCGTCAAGCCGGCCGCCCCGGCCGGGGGGCTGTTCAAGGCGGTCTCCTCGAGCCGTGTCTCTCAGCTGATCGTCGACCAGATCCGGACGCTCCTGAGGGAGGAGCGGCTGCAGCCCGGTGACCGGCTGCCCAGTGAGCGTGATCTGTGCACGCAGTTCGGTGTGAGCCGCGTGACCGTGCGGGAGGCGCTGCGCAGCCTGGAGGCCAGCGGGCTCGTCGAGATCCGGCTCGGTGCCCGCGGCGGCGCGTTCGTGACGGCGCCGTCCTCCCGCCGGGTCGGCGAGGGGCTCGCCGACCTGCTGTCGCTGTCGCCGGTGACCGCCGCGGAGGTCACCGAGGCCCGCCTCGTGTTCGAGCTCGGCATCGTGCCCGTCATTGTCGAGCGCGCCACGGAGGAGGACCTCGAGGCGCTCCGCGCTCTGTGCGACGAACATGCCGAGGCGATCGAGCAGGGCACGTACGACATGGAGATGTCCGCGGACTTCCACACCCGTGTCGCCGCGTGTACGCACAACGCCGCGATCGAGATGCTCGTGCAGTCCTTCCACGGTCCGCTGCTGATGAGTCTGCGTGAGGCGCAGAGCATCGAGCCGCAGATGGGGCAGCGCGGATCGAAGGAGCACCGCAGGTTCGTCGAGGCCATCGCCGCGCGTGACGCGGAGGCCGCGACGGAGATCATGCGCACCCACCTGAAGCGGACCGCGTCCAGGGTGAAGGGCGACGGCCGGGACAGGTGATCCGGAAACTGCCGAGCCCCGGGTCCGATTGGACCCGGGGCTCTTTTGTGCCGCCACTGAAGGCATTATGGTTAGACCATAAGGTGATTAGAGAGCTTCGGCCATCACAGGAGGCACCATGGGCAAGAAGGGACGAGTCTTCGTCCGCGGCCTGACCTCGGAGACGTACGGGCTCGGCGAATACCGCCGCAAGCAGCTCGCCGTCCAGCGGGTACGCGACGACTCCGTGGTCGTCGACGACGCGAAGGTGGCGCACTCGGGCGACAGCGAGAAGTCCCGGACGTGGTGGAGGGTGGGGCCGGGGGACGAGGACTTCCTCACCCAGACGGTCCAGGTCCACTTCGTCGAACTGCCGCCCCAGTCCAGCAACCACGGGCACGGCCACCAGAACGAGGCGGCGTTCTACATCCTCCAGGGCCGGGGCTACGAGATCCACGACGACCAGCGCTACGACTGGACCAAGGACGACCTCGTCTTCGTCCACACCGACTCGGTGCACCGCCACTTCAACCCCTACGACGAGACCGCCACCGCCCTGGTGGTGAAGGCCAAGAGCACCTGGATGTTCATGGGCCTGTGGCAGCAGGGCCGCAGCGGCCCGGTCGAGCGCGAGGCCGAGTTCGGACCCCGCGAGGACTGGTCGCGGATCTGGACACCCGGCGTCGGGGACCGCAAGAAGGTCATCGGTCTGGCCGACACCACCTGGGAGAACACACCGCTCGGCCGGGTCAGGGTGATGTCCTCGCCCGAACGCACCGACGCCCGCATCTTCTCCATCGACGCCTTCGAGCTCGACATCCCCGCCGCCAGCCGCTCGGGCAAGTACTGGAAGATGGCCGACGAGGTGTTCTACGTGCTCGACGGCAGCGGGTACGCCCTCCAGTGGGAGGTCGAGGCGGAGATCGCCGAGAAGTACTACGCGCGGGTCGCCAAGGAGCCGACCCGGCACGAGATCACCAAGGGCGACACGCTGTATGTGC
The DNA here is from genome assembly GCF_040643155.1 of Streptomyces sp. NPDC047453. Classification (NCBI taxonomy): domain Bacteria; kingdom Bacillati; phylum Actinomycetota; class Actinomycetes; order Kitasatosporales; family Streptomycetaceae; genus Streptomyces; species Streptomyces sp. NPDC047453. The sequence goes on from NZ_JBEYTS010000009.1 coordinate 135,970, forward strand.
CGCAGAACCACGTGTGCCAGCTCTTCGCCTACGACGGCACCCCCCTGCGCGTGCTGTCGGCGCAGAACCGTGTCTTCAAGCACCTCGGCTACGACACGGTGCACTTCATGGAGGACGCCCCCGAGTACCAGGGCTCGTAGAACATCTGACGGACCGGAAGGCTTCGGCCCCACACCCTGCCGATAGGTGTGGGGCCGAAGTCATGCCTGCGCATGTCGCTTCACGGACGCGCCGTCGCGGCCTCCTCCGCGGCGGTGACGAGGTCCTCGACGCTCAGCAGCGCCGGCTCCCGGGCCGTCTCCAGGCGCAGGGCGAGCGCCCCGTGCACCGTCTTGCGGATCCGGCGTCCGTCGAGGCCGGCCAGGAGTTTGCCCACCCGCTGGTGCACCGCCGGATCCTCGGCCAGCGCGGCCAGTTCGGGCCACTGAGCCGCCAGAGCGCGCAGCGAGTCGGCCACGATCAGCGGGACCACCGACTCCTCGGGCAGTTCGGTGTGCACGACGAGGTCGGCGCGGGAGAGGAACGCCTCGTCGACGGCCTCGGCGAAGTTCGTCGTGACGACGAGCAGGGTGCCGGGGCGCTCGGCCCGCAGCGCGTCCAGACCGCTGAGCACCGCGTCCGTGGCCCGGTGCACATCGACCGGGTTGGTGTCGAAGGATGCCGCATGGCGCCGTACCGCGAGTGCCTCCACCTCGTCGACGAGGACCAGGGTGTGCGGTCGGCGCGCGGCCAGTTCCGGGAGCGTCTCGAGGAACAGGCGGGAGACGGCGCGCTGGCTCTCGCCCAGCATCTCGCTGGGAAAGGCATGCGGATCGACCTCGACGAGTGTCGTCGAACCGTGCGGGGCCAGCGTGCGGGCGGCGGCCTGCGCGAGCCCCTGGGCCAGCGTCGTCTTGCCGGTGCCGGGTGGCCCGGCCAGCACCACCAGACCGTGCGGTGCCACGGGCGAACCCGCGAGCCGCCGCCCGTGCCGGAGCACGAGGACGGCGGTCGCGAGCAGCCTCTCCTTGACGCGCGGATCGATGATCACCGAGTCCCAGGGCCCGTCGTGGTGGTCCGCGGGCAGCGCGTGGATCCCGGCGACGCCGTGCGGCAGTGCGGTGCTCACCGCCTGTCGCCCCCGTTCACGGCCACGTGGGGCGGGTGAGCGCCGGCCACTGGATGGTCGACGGGTCACCGGCCTGCGCGTCGCGGATGTGGTCCGGCGGCTCCTCGAACAGCACCAGCGGATCGCACAGGGCGCGCATCGTCTCCAGCAGACTGTCGAACATGTGGATGCGCACCACCTTGGCCGTGGCGTCCGGCGCGGTGTTGATGTGCTGGTGCCAGAGGAAGTGGTCGACGACGATGATGTCGCCCTTCTTCCAAGGATGCCGCTCGCCGCCTTCGGGCTCGGTGCCCAGATAGCTCTCGCCCGAGCCCTCGACGACATACAGCCATGCCTCGCCCGGATGCCGGTGCATCGACTGGGCCCGGCCCGGACCGATCTCGAACATCGCCATGGTGATGCCGGACGTCTGGTAGCCGATGGCGCGGTCCAGCAGGAACGTGGTCCGGGTGCCGCGCGGGGTGTTGCGCAGCTCCAGCTCGTCCCAGCTGGTGTGCAGCCGGCCCGAGCGGCGCGCCTCCTGGTCGCGGGCCAGCCGCCGCAGCCGCGTCGCGTACGGATCGGCGCCGTCACGGCCCGGCGAGAACGGCGGACGCGGCGGCAGCTCGGACACGGGTGTGTGGCCCGCGTCCTCGAGGACCGCCATGCCCATCGTCTCCAGCAGCGGCGCGCTGGAGAAGGTGAGGTAGCGCGTCGTGGTGTCGCCGTCGTTGCCGCTGCGGTGCCAGGACCAGGCCGGCAGGTGCAACGAGTCGCCCGGCCCCCAGTCGACGCGCCGGCCGTCGATCTCGGTCCAGCCCCAGCCGGCCACCACGAACACCATGGCGTCCCACGAGTGCCGGTGCAGCGTGGTGACGGTGCCCGGGTCCATCTCATGCGCCAGGGCGTCCATCGTGCGGGTCGGCCGGTCACCGTCGGCGCCGACATGGACGCCCACGCGGCTGCCCCGCTCGGTGGGGTGCATCACGACGTCGTCGTGGGCGACGAGGGTGCGATGGTTCTTCCGCCAGTCCTCGATGAAGGCGGCTCGTCGGCGCTTCTGGACGTGGTAGTGAGTGACCTCGGTCGTGGTGTGCGTACTCAAGCGTGTCTCCCAACGGGTCGAAATTCACGGGGAGTCGGAGGTTCAGGGGGTGGCGTTCTGGGCCGTCGGCACCTTGTATTCGCGCACCGTGCGGCTGCGGGCCGCGCTCGCGCCCGACACAGCCGCCGGTACCAGCCCGCCGAGGGTCAGTGCCAGGACCGGGCCGAGCGCGCCGGCGACCAGTCCCATCAGTGAGTCGCCGATCGCCGGGCCGCCGCGCGAACACACCTGGTAGATGGCCGAGACACGGCCGCGCAACTCGTCCGGCGTCTCGACCTGGACCGCGGCATGGCGGACGGTGGTCGCGACCGCGTCCGCGGCCCCCAGGGCGAGGGCCATGACGATCGCCATGGGGAAGGCGCGCGACTGGGCCAGGCCCAGCACCGCCAGACCGTACGCGGCCGTGCCCCACAGCACGATCCGTCCGGCGCGTGCCGTGCGCACCAGCCGGAACACCCAGACCGAGCCGATCAGCGCGCCGGCCGAGGGTGCCGCGGACAGCAGCCCGTAGCCGGTGGCGCCCACGTGCAGGACGTCGTCGGCGAAGGCGGGCAGCAGCACCCGGTAGGCGCCGAACACCGTGGCGGTCATGTCCAGGCCCATCAACTGCCACACGACGGGCCGTTCCGCGACGTACCGCACACCCTGGCGCAGGCTTCCCAGCAGCGACCCCCGCTCGCCCCCGCCGGCCAGCGGCGGCACCCGCAGCAGCGCGAGGGCGACGATGAGCACGGCGTAGGTGACGGCGTCGAAGACGTACACCGCCCCCGGCCCGCCGACGGCGATCAGCACGCCCGCGAAGGCGGGTCCCACCAGGACCGCCAGCTCGCGTGAGGGGTTGAGCAGCGCGAACGCCTCGACGAGCCGTTCGCGCGGCACCATCGCGGGGATCAGCGCCTGCCGGGCGGGCTGGTCGAACGTCGCGGCCGCCGTCGCCAGCAGCGACGTGACCACGACCGACCACACCGTGGCGGCGCCCGCCAGGGTGATCGCGGCCAGTCCCGCCGACACCAGCAGCGCGACCCCCTGCGTGGCCTGCAGCAGGCGGCGCCGGTCCAGCCGGTCGGCGTAGATCCCGCCGACCGGTGACAGCACCAGCAGCGCCACCGCCTGGGCGAGGCCCACGAGCCCCACCTGCGCGGTGGAGCCGGTGAGTTGGTAGACCTGGTAGAGGTTGGCGGCGACGGCGCCCCGGGTCCCGATCTGGGAGAAGACGACACCGCCCCAGTAGAGGTTGAAGTCCCGGTTGCGCAGTACCTCGGGTATCGCCATCGGTCAGTCGACCGGGACGAGGGTCACCTTGTCCGGAGCGACCGAGAAATGCACCTCGGTACCCGGCCGGATCGACAGGTTGGGATTGGAGCGGTTGCGGATCTCCAGGTCGCCGACGCCCACGATGTGGTCGACGACGTCTCCCATGAAGGCCCGGGTGAGGACCGTGCCCGACCACTCGTTGGGCACGTCGCCCCGCCGCTCGCGGGACAGGTCGACGCACTCGGGGCGGATGGAGATGAGCACCGTGTCGCCGACCGAGGGCGGCGCCTCCACACCGTGGGCGACGAGGCGGCCCTGTGCCGCGTCGACCTGCACCTCACCGCCCGCGACCGAGACGACCTCGGCCTCCATGAAGTTGGAGGTGCCGATGAACTCGGCGACGAAACGCGTCGCCGGCCTGGTGTAGATCTCGCGGGGCTTGCCGATCTGCTCGATACGGCCCTGGTTCATCACGGCGATACGGTTCGACATCACCAGGGCCTCGGACTGGTCGTGCGTCACATAGATCGCGGTGAGGTTCAGCTCCCGCTGCAGCCGCTTGAGTTCGAAACGCATCGTCTCGCGCAGCTTCGCGTCCAGATTGGACAGCGGTTCGTCCAGCAGCATCAGCTCGGGCCGGGTCACCAGGGCACGGGCCAGGGCCAGGCGCTGCTGCTGGCCGCCGGAGAGCTTGGTGGCGGCCCTGGAGGAGTAGGCGCCGAGCTCGGTGACCTCCAGGACCTGCTCGACCCGGTCCTCGATCTCCTTGCGGCCGGGGCGCTTGGCGCGGGGCATCACCTCCAGCGGGAACGACACGTTCTTGAAGACCGACAGGTGTGGCCAGATGGCGTACGACTGGAAGACCATGCCGAGCCCGCGCTGGTTGGCGCGCATGTTGACGCCGTGCCCGGAGTCGAACAGCACGCGTCCGCCGAGTGTCACCCGGCCCTCCGTCGGGCGCTCCAGGCCCGCCACGGAGCGCAGGGTGGTCGTCTTTCCGCAGCCGGAGGGGCCGAGCAGCGTGAACAGCTCGCCGTCGTGCACCTCGAAGTCGACCCCGCCGACGGCGTACACGCGCGTGCCCTCGCCGGACCGGCGCCTGGAGGCACGTCCGGCCGTGTCGTCGTAGCTCTTCTTGAGGGATTCGACCGTCAACATCGCTGAAGGTCCCTTCGATCAGTTCGCGGAGTCGCTCTGCAGCCCGAAGCGGGCACCCAGGCGGTAGGCAATGGAGACGAGGACGACGAGCAGGGCGACCATGCAGACGCCCAGGGCGGCCAGGGTGGTGAACTGGCCGTTCTCGAACTGCTCCCAGATCAGCACCGACAGCACCTCCTTGCCGGGGCTGTACAGAAGGATCGTGCTGGACAGTTCGCGGAAGGACACGACCAGGATGTAGACCCAGCCGGCCAGGATGCCGCCGCTCATCAGCGGCAGCAGCACACGGCGGAAGGTCTGGAACCACGAGGCGCCGGACACCGCGGCCGACTCCTCCAGCTCCGGAGACATCTGCGCCATCGCGGACGAGGCGTAGCGCATGCCGTACGGCAGGTAACGCGTGCAGTAGGACACCAGCAGGATCAGCAGCGTGCCGTAGACCGGCAGCGGCATCCTCAGGTAGACGAACGACAGCGCGAGACCGAGGACGAGGCCGGGGATCACGATGGGGGTGAAGGCGAGCAGGTCGAGCACCCGTCGCCCCGGGGCCTTGGTGCGCAGCACGACCCAGGCGACGATCGCGGTGAGGATCATCACGGTCGTCGCCGCTCCCACCCCTACGATGAGCGAGTTCTTCAGCGCGGTGAACGCCAGCGGCATCTCGAAGACGGCACGGTAGTTGTCCAGCGTCATCTGGCCGAGGGTCTTGCGTGTCGGTGCGGTGTAGTACTTCAGCAGCGAGGCGTAGACGAGGACGGCGACCGGCAGGACCACCGTGACCAGGAAGTAGAGGACCACCCCTGCGCCGACGTACGGCCGCGCCCGGCCCAGCTCGACCGGACGGGGCCGGAACGCCTTGCCGCTGACCGTCTGGAAGTTGCGTGAGGAGCGCTGGAGCCAGCTGGAGAGCAGCACCCCGACCGCAGCGATGACCAGCAGGCCGATGGCGTAGGCGCCGGCGGCTCCGTAGTCGATGGGGTAGGCCCGCAGGACGAAGTAGATACGGCTGGTGAAGACGTAGATGCCGTTCTGCAGTCCGAGCAGTCCCGGCACCTCGAAGCTCTCCAGGGACTGCACGAACATCAGCAGTGCCGCGGAGATCATCGCCGGCCGCAGCAGGGGCACCGTGACCCTTCGCAGGACCGTGAGCCTGTTCGCCCCCGACATGGCGGCGGACTCCTCCAGCGAGGGGTCCATCGCCCGGAAGGCGGCCACCATCAGCAGGAACGTCACCGGGGCGAGGTGCAGCCCCTGCACCCAGATCATGCCCCAGACGCTGTAGATGTTGATGGGGGCGGAGCCGAACAGCGGCTTGAATACGAGGGAGTTGAGCAGTCCGGTCGACGGGTCACCGAGGAAGATCCACGACGTCGAGTAGAGGATGCCGGGCACGATGAGCGGCACGAGCGACGCCGCGAAGAACAGTCCCTTGAAGGGGGTGTCCGTCCGCACCTGCACATACGCCAGGGCTGTGCCGAGGGTGAGCGCCAGGGCCGCCGAGCCGAGGGCGAACCAGAGCGAGTTGAGCATCATCTGGCCGGACTGGGAGTTGCCGCCGTAGGCCCGTGCGAAGGCGTCGAAGGAGACGCCGCTTCCGTCGGCGCTGAGGAAGGTGTCGTGGATCAGGTAGCCGAGCGGGACGATCGCCAGGTAGCCGACCACGACGACCGCGACGCCGACCAGCAGGCCCTGCAGAGACAGCGGGCGCCGTAGCAGCCGTAGCAGCCGGTGGGCCGGTTTGTTCTTCCCGGGTTGCGGTGCGGGTCCCGGCCGGGCTTCGGGGCCGTCGTCCCGCGCGGTCGTGGACGTGGATGCGAGGGTCATCGGCGGTCACATCCCCGTCGTGGCAGCGCCGCGCAGCAGCGCGTCGTACTTCTTGTCCCAGGCGCCGGCGTCCTTGCTGAGACCCTCGACGTCGAAGGGGACGAGGGTGAGGCCCTTGAGGCTCTTGTCCCCGGGCACCTCCGTCGACGGGGTGAGTCCGAGATTGACGAGCTCCCTCTGGCCGTCGGTGAGCAGCCAGTGGTAGAAGAGCCAGGCGGAGGCCGGGTGCTGTGCGTTCTTGATCATGCCGACGCCGTTGGGCCGGGCGAAGGCGGGTATCTTCGACACCCCGCTCTCGGGCAGGTGGGTGACGGGGGCGCCCTTCTGGGCGGCGCGGGTCGTGATGTAGGTGTAGTTCATCGCCTCCATCGGCGACTGGCCGGCGGAGAGGAACTGCATCATCGTCGTGTGGCCCTTGGCCACCTTGGAGTTGGCGACAATGCCTTTCCACAGCGCGTCCACCTGGTCCTGCGACTTGCCGTGGTCCAGCCAGTACTTGGTGACGTTCTCGAACCAGTCGCTGTCGCTGACCTCGAGGGTGATCTTGCCCTTGTACTTGGGCAGGGCGAGGTCCTCCCAGCTGTGCGGCTCGTCGGCGGGCTTGATCAGATCGGTGTTCCACGCGGGCTGGAAGACGTTGAGCCGGCTTGCCGTCCAGTGCGGGAACCTGGCGGTGGACTGCACCTTGTCCACTGCCGAGCCGTTGAAGTCCGCGAGGAGGTCGTTGTCGGACAGGGCGGCCATCTCGGCGAAGTTGGTCTCCACCGTGTCGGCGCCGGCCTTGCCGGCCTGCGACTCCTGCAGGGCCCGCTGCAGGACGGTCTCGGAGTTGCCGCGGAAGACGCTGACGCGGATGCCGTACTGCTTCTCGAAGGCCTGCGCGATCGGAGTAGCGATGTCCGCGGTCATCGAGGTGTACAGCGAGAGGGTTCTGCCCTCCTTTTGGGCGAGTTCCTTGGCCTTGACGACCTGCTGGTCCTTGGGGAGGCCGGCGATCTGCGCGTAGGTGCCGTCGGCCTTGGCGTTGGACGCGGTGGTGACGGCGCCGCCGCACCCGGTGGTGACGGCCGCGACCAGCAGGCCGGCCAGGGCGAGGGTGGTGCTACGGGTCCTCATGCGGTGCTCCTGGAGAGGGGCGGGAAGGGGAGTGCGGTCAGCCCGCCGTGGGCACGCCGCGCAGAAGCGCGTCGTAGGCGGTGTTCCATTTCTCGGTGTCGGTCTCGGCGGTCTTCGACAGGCTGTAGGTGGTGGTGCCGGCCGGGATCGGCTCCTTGTAGCCGGGCACGCTCTTGGCCGCCGGGATCCGCAGCGACTGGGCGATGATCTCCTGGCCCTCTGTGAGCACCCAGTCGGTCCACAGCAGGGCCGCGGCCGGATGACGGGGGTGGGCCATCAGTGCGACGCCGTTGGGGCGGAGGATCACCGGCTCGACGGCGGGCCGCCATGCCACGGGCGCGCCCTTCCTGGCCGCCTTGTCGACGGTGTGGCTGTAGACGGAGAGGGCCACGGCGAACTGGCCGGCGCTGAGCAGTTCGCCCTGGACCGTGTGGCCCTTGACCACTTTGGCATTGGCGATGATCTTCTTGAACAGGTCGTCCACGGCGGAGGGGCTCATGCCCTTCTCCTCGGTCAGGTAGGTGTGGATCGACGCGTACCAGTCCCAGTCACCGACCTCGACGGAGAGCTTGCCCTTCCACTTCGGGTCGGCGAAGTCGGCGATGTCCTGGGGTTCCTCACCCTTCTTGACCTTGTCGGTGTTCCAGCCCACGACGAAGGCGTTGAACCGCTCGGCCGTCCAGCCGCCGAGGTTCTTCGCGGCGTCCTTGAGACCGGCTTCCGCGGGTCCCTGGTAGGGGTGGAGCAGGTGCTGGGCGTCCAGGGCCCGCAGTTCGATGTCATTGGTGTCCATGACGTCGTTCTGCGGCTTGTTCGCCTGGTTCTCCTGCAGCGCCCGCTGCAGAACCGTTTCTGAGTTGGCCCGGAAGGCATTGACCTTGAGGCCCGGGTAGGCCTTCCGGAACCCGTCGACGAGGTCCTGGATGTCGGTGTTGGAGGTGTAGAGGTCCACCACGCCGCCCTCGCTCTTGGCGTCGGCGAGCAGTTTGTCCGTGCGTTCCTTTCCGGTGAGGGACTCGTACGCGGCGTAGGGGTTCTTGTCGGGCGCTGAGCCCGTGGTGTTCGTCGTCGGCGAGGTGCCGCAGCCGCTGAGCAGGAGGAGGCCGGCCAGCAGGCCGGCGGAGAGAGCACCTTGACGCATCGCACACTCCTTGGACGAGGCGGATGGCTCGTGGGCGGACTGAAGGGCGCAGACGGTGGGGGAGGGTGCGGTCACGCCGACGGTGAGGTGACGAGTCGTCGGCGTGGCGGCGAGCGGCTGAGGTTCACGTCCGTCCGTGTGCCGGGTCCCTGCATGAAACAGGAGTTAGGTATTATGGTCTAACCATCGGACAGGAGCTTTACTTTATTGTTACGACGCGGGATGCCGGCCGGGATCCGTCCCGAAGACAAGGGACTTGATCGTGACCGGCACCGTGTTGGACGGGAAGCGGACCCGCCCGATGTCGACGTAGTCGAAGTCCCGCAGGCTCAGCCCGTCGATGACGAGCAGATCCGCGGTGACGTCCAACTCCTCGCGCAGCAGCCGGCCGAGTGTGAGGGCCACATCCCCGTCGAGCACCACGTACAACGGCCGTCCCCGGGCGAACCGTTCGGCGAGCGCGTCCCGGACGGCGCGGGCGAAGGGCAGCAGCCTGGCGTGGCTCGGCGGCCCGCTCCAGGTCAGGGCCAGGGCGATGTCCGCGCCCGTCTGCGCGACGTCGAGGGCGACGAGATGCTGCCGGATCGCGGCTTCTACCGTCGCGGCGTCGACCGTCTCCCCGAGCTCGTACGCCGGCCTGAGGATCTGCAGGTTGCGGCGCGGCAGCAGCGCGTCGGGATCGGAGACGAACCCCGTGTTGCCACTGAGCTGGACGCTGTACTCCGATGCGCCCAGCGCCGTGGCGCGGATGCACTCGCCCGGCGGCAGCAGGGGATACGGCAGCGCGCCGTCGTCCACCCGCTGCCGCAGCGCCCGGCCCAGCCGGCGGCCGAGGTCGCCGAAGTCCGTGTGTTCCCGGCCGTAGACGTACTCCGCGACCCCGCCCGAGAACATCACCCCGTCGACCGGGGCGAGTTCGGGCAGCGGCTCGGTGAGGAAGAGCGCCCGGACGTCATCGGGGAGCACGTCGGCGGTGACTGCTTGGACCAGCGCGTCGGCCATCGCCTCCGCCACCCGGTCCAGTTCGTCGTCCGGGACGGTGTCGCCGGGCTTCCGTCCCGGGTGTCCGGCGCGCGCGGCGTGCAGGCGGCCTGCCGGATCGAGCCGTACGATACGTCCCTCGGCGTCGACCACCTGGAGCCTGCCGCCGATGTGTACGGCTGCGGTGGCCACGACCCGGCCCCCCTCCAGCACGGCGAGCTTGGTGGTCCCGCCGCCGATGTCGATATTGAGGATGCGCCGCCCGGTGTCGTACGACGCCTTCGCCGCGCCCGATCCGTACGCGGCCAGCATGGCCTCCATGTGGTGGCCGGCGCTCGCGTTGACCAGCTCGCCCCCGCGCTCGGCGAGGATGCCGGCAATGGCCTCCGCGTTGCGGCGGCGCAGCGCCTCGCCGGTGAGGATCACGACGCCGGTGTCCACGGTGGCCGGGTCGGCGTCCGCCTCCTTGTACGCCGCGTCGATGATCGAGCCGAGGGCCTCCGCGTCGATGTGCGCGTCGCTCGCGTAGGGCGTGAGTTCCACGGGGGAGCGGTGGAGGGTCTCCCGCCGCACCACGAGGTACCGGCTCGTCAGGTCCTCGCCGATGCGCCGCAGGTGCAGACGGGAGAAGACGACCTGGGTGCCGGAGGAGCCGATGTCGATGCCGACGCTGTGCAGGGTGACGTTGTCCTGCTGCCAGATCGGGTTGTCCTCGAGCGCCCCCGGCAGGTCGTCGTCGTGGTCATGGTCGTGGTCGGGGAGGTACGCCGAATGAACCGTGCGCACTCCGTCGTCATGGTCGTGTTCTTCGGCGTGCCGCACGGTTCCCGCTCCTTGACGGACGTGGATGTCGAGTGTCAGACGGTGGCTGACTGCTCCGGCTTCGGCGGGAGGGTGGCGAGCTCCGCCTCGTAGACGGCGTCCATCTCGGGCTCCATCCCGTGCTTGGCCAGGGCCTCGCGGAACGTCTCGCGCACATAGGCGGACTCGTCGGCGTAGTCGATCTGGTCGCCGCCGATGCGCCGGCTGATCCAGGCCTTGGGCACGCCCTGCGCGTTGCGCACGGAGACGACCTCGTGCTTGAAGGCGAGATAGCGACCGGGTTCGGTGCCGGTGTTGAAGTGCTGGTGGAACCACATGTTCGGCGGGACGATCAGCGTGCCGGGCCCCCACTCGTAGCGGCGGGGCTCCTCGCCCTCCGGCCACATCAGGCTGTAGCCCTCACCGGAGAGGATGATGACATGGGCGCCGGGTCCGTGCCGGTGCCCCTTCTTGTAGGTCGCGGTGGGGAATTGGGAGATATGGCTGTTCATCGACCCCTTGGCCATCGCGAAGCGGATGTGTCCGCCGCCCGCGCCCCGCTCCTTCGCCTCGATCAGCGGAAGGTTGACCGCATCCGCGACGAAGTTGGTGTCGAGGAGCAGGCCCTTCTGTTCGCCTCTGGGGGAGAAGTAGTCGGGCTCACCGTTGAAGCGGTCCGGGAAGTCCCTCGGGGTGTTGAAGACGAAGTCCGGGTCGTCGTAGAGGTTGATGACGGGAGGCATGTTCGTCGAGGAGACGAAGCGCGCCGCCCTGCGGCCGGAGCCGTTGAAGTGCTGGTGACGGGCGTTGAGCGGAATGGCGAACATCGAGCCGGTCTGCCACTCGAACGTCACCTCGGCACCCGAGTCGTTCCAGACCTTCGTCGACCCCTGGCCTTCGAGGATCAGGATCATCTCCTCGAACAGCTGGCGCTGCGGGGCGAGTACACCGCCCGCCGGTATCTCGCAGACGTAGCAGTCGTTGGAGGTACGGGTGGCCTCGTGGTTGATGAAGACGCCCCGGCCGCCGCGCCGCTCCCACGGCTTCAGCTCGACGGTGCGCAGGTCGGGAATGTAGTGGGCCGCGATGATGTCCAGTCCTTCGGCGGCGACCCAGCGAGTGTAGGGGGAGTCCTTCTCCGTGGCGAACTTCGCCGCCAGGGAGTCGTTGACAAGCGCATCCTTGGCCATATGGCGGCCCTTCCTGGTCGGCTCTTGCGACGTGACGTGCACTGACAGGGCATGGGAGCGTGGATTGGTAGAACCATAAGTCCACTGCTGAAGGGCGTCAACGACTCGTGCGTGATGATCGGAATCCCTCCGCGGCCACGTCCGCGGCCGCCGCCGCGGCGGCCGGCGGGTCCAGATAGCGGCCGCCCCGCACGAGCGGCACCAGGTCCTCGCCGAGGTCGTACCGCAGGGGCATGGCCGTGGGAATGTTCAGCGCCGGCACCTCCTTACGGCTCAGCCGGTCCAGGTGGGCGACGAGGGCGCGCAGCGAATTGCTGTGCGCGACGACCAGCGTGGTGCGGCCCGCGCGCAGATCCGGCACCACGGCTTCGTGCCAGTACGGCAGCAGCCGGGCGGTGACGTCGGCGAGCGACTCGGTGCGCGGCAGAAGGCTGCGGGGCACCTGCGCGTACCGCGGGTCGTCCGACACGTCCCCCGCGGTGCCCTCGGCGACGGGCGGCGGGGCGGCGTCGTAGGAACGGCGCCAGAGCCGGAAGCGCTCCTCGCCGAACTCCCTGAGGACCTCGCTCTTCTCCCGGCCCTGCAGGGCCCCGTAATGGCGTTCGTTGAGCCGCCAGTGCGCGTGGACCGGAACTCGATGGCAGCCGGCGCTCCGGGTGACCAGCGTGGCGGTGTCGAGCGCCCGGGTCAGGGCCGAACTGTGCACCGCCTCAGGCGCCAGGTGTGCGGCGCGCAGCAACGCGCCGCACGCTCCGGCCTGTTGTGCGCCGCGCGGTGACAGGCCGACGTCGGTCCAGCCGGTGAACAGATTCCTCGCGTTCCATGTGCTCTCGCCGTGGCGAAGCAGGATCAGTGTCCGCATGCCGCCGATTGTGATCCCGCGTCCCGTCCCTTGTTCCGCCTTTCACCATTCTGGTCTAATGGACAGACCACCGAGCGGAGTGCGGACCCCGTGGCATGCCCGCTCGCAGTGGATTCCGCCGATCGCGAGAGGAAACAGGGACCTTGCCCAAGGTGATCTTCGTCGGCAGTGACGGTCCCGAGTACACCGTCGATGCGACGGTCGGGGACTCGGTCATGGCGGCCGCGGTGAAGAACGGCGTTCCCGGGATCGTCGCCGAATGCGGCGGCAATCAGTCCTGCGCCACCTGTCACGTCTGGGTGCGTCAGGAGTTCGCGTCGCTGGCCGGACCGCCCGGCGACATGGAGGACGATCTGCTCGACCTGGCCGTGGCCGAACGCCGGGACACCAGCCGCCTGTCGTGCCAGATCCGCCTCACCCGCGAACTCGACGGGCTCACCGTCGACATCCCGCCGGACCAGCCCTGACGCCGGGCACCCGACACGCCGCCCAGCACCGAGCTCAGCACCGATGTCCACGACCCGCCGGCGGGTCAGTACCTGAAAGGGATATGGCCGTGCTCAGAAAAGACATCAACGAGCTGCTCACCCAGACCGGAGCGGGGACGCCCATGGGCGAACTGTTCCGCCAGTACTGGATCCCAGCGCTGCTCGCGGAGGAACTCCCGGAGAACGACTGCCCGCCGGTACGCGTCAAGCTCCTGTCCGAGCGCATGGTCGCCTTCCGCGACAGCGAGGGGCGCTACGGCCTCATCGACGAGTTCTGCGCCCACCGCGGCGCCTCCCTGTGGTTCGGCCGCAACGAGGGATCCGGCCTGCGCTGCCCGTACCACGGATGGAAGTACGACGTGACCGGCCAGTGCGTCGAGGTCCCCTCCGAGGCCGACAACAGCAGCTTCTGCCAGAACGTCCAGCTCACGTCGTACCCCCTGGTGAAGATAGGGGACGTGCTGTGGACGTATATGGGAGACGCAGCCACCCGGCCCCCGCTTCCTGAGTTCGAGTGGGTCCACGTCCCGGCCGAGCGGACCTACACCTCCAAGCGCTGGCAGCAGTGCAACTGGCTGCAGGCCTTCGAGGGCGGCATCGACTCCAGCCACGTCACCTTCCTGCACTCCGGGGGCCTGAAGACCGACCCCCTGTTCAAGGGGGCCAAGGGCAACGAGTACAACCTGAACGACACCAAGCCGTTCTTCGAGGTCGCCGACAGCGAGGGCGGACTGTTCGTCGGCGCCCGGCGCAACGCCGAAGAGGGGCAGTACTACTGGCGGATCACACCCTGGGTCATGCCCGCCTTCACGATGGTCCCGCCGCGCGGCGACCACCCGGTGCACGGGCACTTCTGGGTGCCGATCGACGACGAGAACTGCTGGACCTACTCCTTCGACTACCACCCCGTGCGCGCCCTCACCGAGACCGAGCGGCAGGCCATGATCGACGGCCATGGCGTCCACAGCAAGAACATCCCCGGCACCTACCGGCCCATGGCCAACATGGACAACGACTACCTGATCGACCGCGAGGCGCAGAAGCGCGGCGAGACCTATTCCGGTGTGGCGGGCATCGCCATGCAGGACGCCTCCCTCCAGGAGAGCATGGGCCCCATCGTCGACCGCTCCAAGGAGCGGCTGGTCCCCGCCGACAGCGGGATCATCAAGGCCCGTCAGAAGCTGCGCAAGGCCGCCATCGCACTGCGGGACGAGGGGGTCACACCGCCCGGTGTGGACCCGGCGCACCACAAGGTGCGGTCGGCGGCGGTGGTGCTGCCGCAGGCCGAGTCCTTCCTGGACTCCTGCCGCGACGCGGTGAAGGTGAACCCCGGCGTCGCACAGACCTCGGTGTGACATGACGACGGCGCCGATGTACCAGAGCGAGAGTACCCGTGCGGCCTCGGCGAGCGAGTCCCGGTTCCGGATCGACGTCCCCATCGCCCCGGCCCGGTCCGCCCGGGTCGTCGCGCTGGACGAGCGGGCGGCGTCGGTGGCTCGCCGCCTCGCCGAGCGGTCCTGGGCCCACGCCCGCTTCTACACCACCGGCGAGCTCCGGGAGGGCGAGGGCCTGCTGCACGAGCTGGACGGTGCGGCCGTCCCGCTCGACGAGGTCCTCGCCGGCAGCGATGTGGTCGTCGTCCTCGCCACGGAGGACGGCGGCCGGGCCGCCGCGGCCGCGATCGGCCGGCACTGCCGCCGGCGCGGTATCACCACGGCGGGCGTGATCCTGGGCGACGGCTTCGAGGCCGACGACGCTGTCGCCGCCCTGCGGCCCTACGCCCGCGTGCTGCTGCTCTCCGCCGACGAGGGCGACGCCTTCGAACTGCTCACGGCCCTCAGGGTCTAGGGGGTGTCTGACCGTCATGCCCGAGAAGGTCACTTTGCGCGGATTGCAGCGCATGAAGGACGAGGGGCGCAAGATCGTCGGTGTCGTGGCCTGGGACTACCAGATCGCGCGCATCGTCGACCGAGCCGGCGTCGAACTGGTCTCCGTCGGAGACACCGTCGGCGTGAACCTGTGGGGGCAGACCAACCCCTTCGAGGTGACGATGGACCAGATGATCACTGTCACCCAGGCGGTACGGCGGGGCGTGCGGCGGGCCCTGGTGAGCGCCGACTTCCCCTTCGGCCCGTTGCAGGAGGGCACGGACAGCGCGGTCAGGGCGGCCATCCGGTTCGTCAAGGAGGCCGGGGTCGACATGGTCAAGCTGGACGCGGCCTCCGAGTTCCCCGACGCCGTCGCCGCGATCACCCGCGCGGGCATCCCGGTGTTCGCCCAGTTCGGCATCACCCCGCAGACCGCGCTGCGCTACGGCGTCGAGTACAGCGCGATCCCCTCGAGCGCCGACCAGGTGCCGGTGGAGATGAAGGACGCCCTGGTCGCCGAGGCCAGACGGCTGGAGGAGGCGGGGGCCGCCCTGCTGAACTTCACCAACTCCGGACCTGTGGTGGGGGCGGCCGTGGCCGAGGCCGTCTCCATCCCGGTGCTCGGCGGATTCGGCGGCGGCCCCTGGCTCGACGGGCGGATGCGCATGGCCCACGCGGCCATCGGCTACGCCGCCGCGTCCCTCGACGACCCGCCGGACACCTATGCCAACGTCGCCCGGATCACACTCGACGCGATCACGGCCTACGCCGCGGATGTACGAGCGGCACGCCAGGTCGCCGGCGGTGTGCCCGTCCCGCCGACGGCCTGACATCCGGCCGACCTGACGCGAAAGGAGCGAACGACCGTGCCCACCGCCGATATCGACGGAATCACGACACACTACGAGGTCACCGGCTCGGGACCGCCCCTGCTGATGTTCTCTCCCGGAGGCTTCGACTCCAGTCTGGAGAGTTGGCGGACGGTGGGCGTCTACCAGCGCCTGCGCCTGCTCGACCACCTCAGCCGGGAGTACACCTGCGTGACCTTCGACCGGCGCGAGTCCGGCCGGTCGGGGGGACGGCTGGAGCGGATCTCCTGGGCCGACTACGTGCGCCAGGGGGCGGGCCTCCTCGACCACCTCGGGATCGAGCGGGCGCATCTGATGGGAGGCTGCGTCGGCTGCTCCACGGTCGCGGCGCTCGCGGTCGCCCGGCCGGAGCGCGTGCTGAGCATGGTGCTGTACTCGCCGGCGGGCGGGGTGAAGTACCGGATGAAGCAGTACGACCGCTTCCGGCGCCATGTGGTGTACGCCGAGGAGCACGGACTGGAGCAGGTGGTGTCCCTGGCACGTGACTCGGACGCGGGCTTCACCAAGGATCCCCGGGTCGGACCCTGGGCTCAGGTGATCCGTGGCGACGCCGGGTTCGCCGACGCCTACGCACGGACCGACCCCGGCCGCTACCGGGTGACGGTGACCGGCATGGCGAGGCTGCTGTTCGACCGGGACACGGTGCCGGGCCCCGAGCCGGAGGACCTGCTGCGACTGGACGTACCGGCGCTGATCGTCCCCGGGCAGGACACCTCGCATGCGCCGTCGGCCGCCCGGTACCTGCAGGAGTGCCTGCCCGACACCGAGTACTGGGACGTACCTGTCGTTGAGCAGACGCAGGAGACGGCGCCGGCGCGGATACTGGAATTCCTGGCCGGAGCGGGGAAGCGGGAGTGAGGAAAGGGGCTCGGCCATGAGGAGAGGAGCGGCCGGTCCCCTGGCTCAGGCCTGCGCCGATTCCCGTTCCAGCGCGGCGATCTGCTCGAGCCGCCGGGCGTGCACACCGCCCCTGAAGGGGGTCGTCAGCCAGGTCCCGACGATCTCCTCCGCCTCCTGGGGCGGCAGGATCTTCGCGGCGAGGACGAGAACGTTGGAGTCGTTGTTGCCTCGGGAGATGCGGGTGCTCCACAGGTCGTGGCACAGCCCCGCCCGTATCCCGCGGACCTTGTTGCAGGCGACGGTCTCCCCGAGCCCGCTTCCGCCGAGGACGATCCCGCGGTCGGCTCGTTCCTCGGTCACCTGCCGGCACACGTCCGCGCACAGTGGCGGGTAGTCGACCGTCTCCTCGGTGTGGCTGCCGCGGTCGTCGACGGTGTGCCCGTGCGCCGTCAGCCAGGCGGTGAGCCGGGCCTTGAGGGCATGTCCGTTGTGGTCGGCGGCGATGGCGATGCGCATACGGGTCCCTTCGGCGGACGGTGAGGGCGGTCAGGCGATCATCGTGCGCGTACTCTCGGCGAACAACTCCTCCAGTGGCAGCGGCCGTTCGAGGATCCGCTGGTCCACGGCGTGCCGCATGAGCTTCTCCAGCACGGCCCGGTTCGGCTCCATGCCGTACGGCAGCGGATCCGCGCCGGTCACCTCCAGGACCCGCCGGTACATGAGGTCCGTGGCGGTGGGGGAGCCGATGCCCCCGCCGCGCAGCCGGTCCACGTACAGCTGCTTGGCCCGGGCGAAGGCATCGAAGACGAGCGCCGCCAACTCGGGCTGTTCCTCCAGCAGTTCGTCGCGGATGACGATCAGGTGGTTGATCGGGTACAGCGCGCGCTCGCGCAGGGCGGTGAAGCCCGCCTCCTCGGGATCCGGGATCAGCGGAGCCAGGGCCGGGGACGCCGGCCTGGGCCCGATCACCGCGGCCAGGTCACCGCCGAGCACCATGTCCTCCAGGGAATCACCGGGGTCCATGGGGACGACGTTGGCCGGTGGCCGGTACGCCGCCACGTGCTCGTCGCCCGACAGCACCCAGGTGACCTTGTCGAGGTCGACGCCGTACTCCTCCTGGAGGACGGCCCGCGCCCAGACCCCGGTGGTCACCGTGTAACCCCGGCTGACACCGACCCTGCGGCCCTCCAGGTCCTTGGGGCCGCGCACGTCCGACGCCGGGTCGTGGAAGATCGCGCCGTGGTGGAAGCCGCGCACCAGGAAGACGGGCACGGCGGTGAACCGTGCCCCGTGCGCCTTGGCCACCAGATAGGTGGTCAGCGCCATCTCGCTGACGTCGAACTCCAGCCCGCGCACCATGCGTCGGAACGCATGGACGAGGACGGGGACTTCCTCGAACTCGAAGCGGAAGCCGCGGGGCGTGATCGCCCCCGTCTTGAGTGCCTCGTTGTTGCCCTGTGTGCGGGTCACTGTCCTGAGCTGAGGTACGACCATGGTGCGAAAAGGTAGCATGGTTAGTCCATAAGTCCATAGACTGTCGCCCCGGCGGGACATCCCCGAACGTGAGGAGACGACGTCATGGCGGAGCAGGTGCTGGCAGCGGTGCGAACGGCGCCCGGCCGAACCGAACTACGGGAGTTCCCGATGCCGGACATAACCGACGACGGAGCCCTGCTGAAGGTAGAGGTGGCCGGCATCTGCGGCACCGACGTGAAGATGTACGGAAAGCCGCCGTTCACCGATCCCGTGATCATGGGCCATGAGAACGTCGGCGTCATCGCGAAGGCCGGCCGCACCTTCACCGAGCGCAAGGGCCTTGCCGAGGGCGACCGGGTGTTCGTCGAGCACTACGTCGGCTGCTACCGCTGCGAGTGGTGTCACCGGGGCGAGTACCGCCACTGCGAGGCCACCGACTGGCGCACCAACCCCGACGCCCGCCGCTACGGCTACACATCGGCGAACCACCCCCACCACCTGTGGGGCGGCTTCGCCCAGTACCTCTACCTTCCGTGGAACTCGGTCACCCACCGCGTGCCCGACGGGGTGTCGGCCGAACTCGCCGGCCTGGTCACGCCGTTGTCGAACGGCATCGAATGGGCGCTGGTCACCGCGGGCGTCGGCTACGCCTCCACCGTGCTCATCCAGGGCCCCGGACAGCAGGGCCTGTCCCAGGTCGTCGCCTGCAAGCAGGCCGGCGCCTCCCTCATCATCGTCACCGGCACCACGCGGGACGCGGCGCGCCTGTCCCTCGCGCGGGAGCTGGGCGCCGACCACGTCATCGACGTGACTCAGGAGGACGCCCTCTCCCGTGTCCTGGACATCACCGCGGGCCGTGGGGTCGACGTCGTCCTGGACTGCACCGCCGGTGCCGGCACCGCACCCGTGCTGCTCGGCATCGACGCCCTCAAGCGACGCGAGGGCACCATGGTGGTCCAGGGCGAACTGGCCGCGTTCCCCGACTTCCCCATGAAGAAGCTGACGGAGAAGTCGATCGCCCTCAAGAGCGCACGCGGCCACAGCTACCGCTCCTGCGAACTCGCCCTGGAACAGCTCGCATCGGGCCGCTTCCCGCTGGAGAAACTGACCACCCACAGCTTTCCCCTCACCGAGGTCGACCGCGCCATCCGCACCGTCGGCGGCGAGAGTGGCGAGGACGCCGTACACGTCTCCCTCCTGCCCTGGGCGGCGGCATGAGCATCGTCGTCCGCAACCCCCACCGCGCCGACCGCGCCACCGCCGACGCCTTCGCCGCATTCGGCGTGGCCACCGTCCACGAGGCCCAGCACCGCACCGGACTCCTCGACCCCGCCCTGCGCCCCGTCTGGCCGGGAGCGCACGTCGCGGGCACCGCCGTGACCGTCAGCGTGCCGCCCGGTGACAACTGGATGATCCATGTCGCCGTGGAACAGTGCCGGGACGGCGACATCCTCGTGATAGCCCCCACCTCGCCCTCCCAGGCCGGCTACTTCGGCGACCTGCTCGCCACCGCGGTGGCCGCGCGGGGCGTACGTGGACTGGTCATCGACGCGGGCTGCCGCGACGTGGCCGACCTGCAACGGATGGGATTCCCCGTCTGGGCGCGGCACATCAGCGCGTTCGGCACGGTCAAGGAGACCCTCGGCGACGTCAACACCCCGATCGTCTGCGCCGGGCAGCGCATCGAGCCGGGCGATGTCGTCGTCGCCGACGACGACGGGGTGGTGGTCGTGCCGCGGCGTGCCGCGCCGGCCCTGCTCGACAGGTGCCGGGCGCGGGAGGAGAAGGAGGCCGCCAGCCGCAAGCGCTATGCGAACGGCGAGCTGGGCCTCGACGTCAACGCGATGCGCGAGCGCCTCGCGCACAAGGGCCTGACCTATGTCGACCGGGAGCCCACGGATGATCATTGATGTGCACGGCCACTACACCACGGCACCCCGGCCTCACCAGGCCTTCCGAGACGCACAGTTGGCCCGTCTGGCCGACCCGTCGCTGCCTCCCCCGGCGCTCGCCGCGATCAGCGACGACGCCATCCGCGAGAGCGTGGAGAACAACCAGCTCAAGCTGTTGCGGGAACGCGGCGGGGACCTGATGCTCTTCTCTCCCAAGGCGTCCGGGATGGAACACCACGTCCCGGACGCGCCCACCGCGCACGTCTGGGCGCAGGCCGGCAACGATCTTGTGCACCGGGCCGTCGGGCTGTTCCCGCGGAACTTCGCCGCCGTGTGCCAGCTGCCGCAGACGCCGGGCGGCGCGCTCGACGACGCCGTCGCCGAACTGCGCCGCTGCGTGGACGACCTGGGCTTCGTCGGCTGCAACCTCAACCCCGACCCGTCCGGCGGCCACTGGACCTCACCGCCGCTCACCGACGCGTACTGGTTCCCCCTGTACGAGGCGATGGTCGAGCTGGACGTCCCCGCGATGATCCACGTCTCGGCGTCCTGCAACCCCAACTTCCACACCCTGGGCGCCCATTACCTCAACGCCGACACCTCGGCGTTCATGCAGTTCGTCGAGGGTGACCTGTTCTCCCGCTTCCCCACGCTGCGGTTCGTCGTCCCGCACGGCGGCGGGGCCGTGCCGTACCACTGGGGGCGCTATCGCGGACTGGCGGTACGGCTGGGCCGGCCGGACCCCGCCGACGCCCTGCTGGACAACGTCTTCTTCGACACCTCCGTCTACCACCAGCCGGGCATCGACCTGCTGCACCAGGTGATCGGCGCGGACAACATCCTGTTCGCCTCGGAGATGCTGGGCGCCGTGCGCGGCACGGACCCGCAGACCGGCATCGCCTGGGACGACACCAAGAGCTATGTCGACCGGGCGGGGCTCACCGACGAGCAACGGCACAAGGTCTACGAAGCCAATGCCCGGCGCGTCTACCCGCGCCTGGACGCACGCCTGACCGCGGAAGGCAGGTGACCACACCCCTCATGTCCCGACTGCACCTCACCTTCGCCTGCGGCGACTACGACCGTACGCGCGCCGTCGAGGAGGGTACCGTCCGTCCCGACGGCATCGACCTGACCTACCTGCGGCTGCCCGTCGAGGAGACCTTCTTCCGGATGATGCGGCACCAGGAGTTCGAGGTGGCGGAGCTGTCGCTGTCCTCCTATGTCCTGTCGCTGCGCGCCGAGCCGGCACCCTTCGTGGCGCTGCCGGTGTACACCTCGCGCATGTTCCGGCACGGCGCGCTCTACTGCCACGCCGACGCGGGTATCTCCTCTCCCGAGGATCTGCGGGGCAAGCGCATCGGCACCCCGGAGTACCAGCTGACCGCCTGTGTGTGGATGCGGGGGATCCTGGCCGACCGGCACGGGGTGCCCTTCGACTCGGTGAGCTACTTCACCGGCGGCCAGGAGACTCCCGGCCGCATCGAGAAGGCGGGGGTGGAACTGCCGGACCCGCTGCGCATCAGTCCCATCCCCGAGGACAGGACACTCGCCGAGATGCTCGCCGAGGGTGAGATCGACGCGCTGTGCACGCCGCGGGTGCCGAGCCCGTTCGCCGCCGGGGACCCCCGCGTACGCCGGGTGTTCCCGGACGTCGTCGCCGCCGAGAAGGACTACTACGCGGACACCGGCATCTTTCCGGTCATGCATGTGGTGGTGATCCGGCGGGATGTCTACGACCGTCACCCCTGGGTGGCGCAGTCGCTCTACAAGGCCCTACTGGAGGCGAAGGAGGCGGCGTACCGGAACCTGTACGACACCTCGGCCCTCCGCTTCATGCTGCCCTGGCTCACTCCCCAACTGGAGGAGGCATGCGCGTGGTTGGGCAAGGACTACTGGTCCTACGGCCTCGAGAGCAATCGCGCGGCGCTGGAGACGTTCCTGCGCTACCACCATGAGCAGGGCCTGTCCGAGCGGTTGTGGCGCCCCGAGGAGCTGTTCGCCCCCGAGTCGCTCGAATCCGCGGTGATCTGACGGCCGTCGTTGGAGCAGAAGGGGCGTGAGGCACACGGCCTCACGCCCCTTCGTGTGTCCTCGCCCAGGACGGTGAGGACACATGGTGCTCAGGAGGAGGGCACCGCGGCCGGATGGGTGGTCAGCAGTGCCTTCAGGGGCGTGCCGTGGTCTCCCGCGACGCCGGCCGGGACGGTCGCCCCTTGGGTGAGGGCCTTGCGTACCGCCATGTAGTCGGCGGGGCTGTTCACGGCGTCGATCGCCAGGAGTTCGCCCTGCCGGTAGTACAGGACGGAGAACCGCTCGCTGTCCGGCTCGCCCCGCACCACATGCTGGTCGTAGCCGCCCGACAGACCGGCGATCTGCAGTTTGAGGTCGCCCTGGTGCGACCAGAACCAGGGCACCGCGGGCTGCGGTGCCGGTCGGCCGAGCAGCGACGCGGCGGCGGCCGTGGCCTGGGCGACGGCGTTCTGCACGGACTCCAGCCGTACGCGGCCGAGGCCCGTCACGGGGTGCGGCCGCACGGTGCAGTCCCCGGCTGCCACGATGTGCGGATCGCTGGTGCGTGCCCGGCCGTCGACGACGATGCCGTGATCGCACTCCAGCCCGAGGCGTTCGGCGAGTTCGGTACGCGGGAGCACCCCGACACCGACGAGGACGAGGTCGGCCGGAAGTGTCGTGCCGTCCGCGAGCCGCACCCCGGTGACTCGCCCATGGACGCCGTCGAATCCCGCGACTACCGCGGACAGCAGGACCCGGGTGCCGCGGCGGAGATGGGCCCGCCGGTAGAACTCCGAGACCACGGGCGCCACCGCACGGGAGAGCAGCCGATCGGCGGCTTCGACGATGGTGACGTCCTTGCCGAGCGCGCGGGTGACCGCGGCCGCCTCCAGCCCGATGAAGCCGCCGCCCACGACCACCACCCGGGACCCGGAGCCCAGGCGTTGCCGCAGATCCGCCGCGTCGTCCCGGTCGCGCAGACAGCGGATCCCGTCGAGGTCGGCGCCGGGCACGGCGAGCCGTCGGGGCCCGGCCCCGACCGTCAGGGCGAGGCGGTCGAAGGTGAAGGCGCGTCCGCTCGGGGTCGCCGCGGTACCGGAGCCGGGGGGACCGGAACGGGAGAGGGCGACCTCGGTGACGCGCTCGCCACTGACGAGGTCGATGGCGGCATCGGCGTAGTAGGACGGGACGCGGAGGGCCAGCGACTCCAGGTCCGTCTCTCCGGCCAGGAAATCCTTGGACAGGGGCGGCCGCTGGTACGGCGGATAGGCCTCCTCGCCCACCAGGGTGATCGGCTCAGTGTCTCCCAACTGCCGGAGTGAGACGGCAAGTTGGAGTCCGGCCTGGCTGGCGCCGACGATGAGCGTTCCACCCGACATTCCGTGGCCCCTCTCGACTCCCTTAATGTCAGACCATTATACCAAGGGTGATCGGGGCGGGGGTATGTGATGCCGGTTGCGTCGAAGCCCCACGCTGTCAGGCCTTGCGCCCCGACTGCGGCGACCGGCCGCACAGCCGCGTGTCGGTGCCCTGGAAAGCGACGACTGAAAGTTGATCAATGGTTGGGTTCGTGTCGTCGAGGTTCGTTCGTAGGATGAGGTGTCCTGATGGGTGCACGGTAGGGAGACTGTTGGTGCTGGCTGCCGTTGCCGGCTCGCCCGGACCGCTTGCCGAGGTCCTGGCCCTGCGTGATGTGGACGGGCCTGCGGATCCTGGCACGGGTGAGGTCGTGGTGCGCATGGTCGCGTCGACCGTCAATCCCTCGGACGAGGTCACCGTCTCGGGTGCCTACGGGTCGCGGACTTCGTTTCCCATGGTTCCGGGGTTCGAGGGTGTGGGTGTGATCGACGCCGCCGGTCCGGGCGTGCCTGCTGCGGCGGTGGGCCGGCGTTTCCTGCCACTGGGGTCCGCCGGGGCCTGGCAGCAGTACAAGCGACTCGACTACTCCTGGTGTGTTCCTGTGCCGGACGACCTTCCCGATGAGGTCGCCTGCTTCGCCTACATCAACCCCTTGACGGCCGTCACGATGGTCGAGCGGTACTGTCGGCCGGGCGTGCGGAATGTGGTGATCACTGCGGCGACATCGGCCATCGGCCGACACCTGGCGGAACTCCTGACCGATCGTGGTGTCGCACCGGTCGGAGTCGTGCGGGGAACGCCGGGGCGGACTGTGACCGAGCCGTCCCGGTGGCGGGCCGTGATCCGGACCAACGAGCCCGGCTGGCGCGAACAGTTGCGGTCGGTGATCGGCCCCCACGGCGCCGATGTGGCCTTCGACTGCGTCGGTGGCGGCGTGGGCGAAGAGGTGTTCACGCTGACGGCCGGCGGCGGTGTGTTCGTCCACTACGGCCTGCTGTCGGGAACGCCGCTCTCGGCGGAGTGCCTCACCGGCCGCAGGGACGTACGCGTGGAGCTCTTCCGTCTGCGTGACATCGTTCAGAAGGACGGCGGGCAGCACCTGTCCGGGCTGTTCGCGCCGGTCTTCGAGAGCCTGCGCCGCGGACGCCTGCGCACGGCCGTCGGGCAACGCATCGGGCTCAGCGAACTCGCCGGCCACCTCAAAGGCCCGGCAGCCGGACCCGCAGGGAAGATCCTTATCGATCCGCAGAGGTGACCACCGCAGCGGACCCGGCCGGCGCCTCACCCGCTGATGGATCATGGTGTCCGGGACGGTGCTGTCGTACGCCGCCGAGGCCGCCGACGCGCATCCCGAGACCGGGGTCTGTTTCACCGGTACCGTGGCACGCCCGGGTATGTCTGCCCTCGGAGTCTCTTTTCTCAACTGACGGCCGTAGTCTCATCCGTGCTTGCGGAGGTACGCCTCCAACTCGGCGGCCCCGGTCAGCATTGCCCGCCCGCGGGCGGACAGCCGGCCGTGCCAGTCGCTCAGGGCGGCCTCCAGTGGCTCCAGCCCTCCGGCCGCCCGTACCTGGGCGATCAGCGGGGCGATCTGCTCCAGCAGGTAGCCGCCGCGCCTGAGTTGGTGGGCCAGCCGGGCGTCCTGTACGTCGGCCTCGTCATAGACGCGGTACCCGGTCCGCGGGTCGCGGCGTGGGCGCACCAGCCCGGCATGCTCCCATGCGCGCAGCGTCGCGGGCCGGATGCCGAGTTTTTCCGCCAGCGGTCCGATGAACGTGCCGGCGGGCCCGGATACCACGGCCTGCTCGGATGCCGTGGTGGACTCCAGGTCACGGAGGGCGCTCTCCACGGCCCGGAGAGTTCGCCGGTCGTCGAGGAGCTGTGCGTGGCTCTCGTCGATGAGACGGAACGCCTCTTCGGCCGCGCCCTCGTTCACCGCGCGCATGATCGACGTCGCCGTCCGGTGGCCGTGGCCGGGCACCAGGGCAAGAAACGCGCGCAGGGCCCCCGCGTGCAGTGAGGTATAGGTGCGGTAGCCGTGGAGTGTGCGACCGGCGGCCGGGAGGATGCCGGCTTCCTCGTAGTTCCTGATCGCCTGGGTGGACAGACCGTGCCCGCGTGCCAGATCAACCGGCCTGAGCCGCTCACCGTTTTGAGAGTGTCTCCCCATGGAGCCGACGATATCGAAGAAAAGTTTCAACCGAGACTTCAACGATACCGTTGAAGGCATGGCTACTGACATCAAGGACACCGCCCATGCCGTCGAGGCGGCGGCCGTCATGAGGCTGCTCCCGGCCCGCCCGCGGCTGCTCGCCCTGGGCGAGCCGACCCACGGCGAGGACGCTCTGCTCGCCCTGCGCAACGAGCTCTTCCAGGAACTCGTCGAGCAGGAGGGGTACCGGACGATCGCGATCGAGAGCGACTGCCTGAAGGGCCTGGTCGTGGACGACCATGTCACGTCGGGAACGGGCACCCTCGACGACGCCATGGAACGCGGATTCAGCCATGGCTGGGGCACCTTTGCGGCCAACCGCGAGCTGGTGCGCTGGATGCGCGCCTACAACGCCGGCCAGCCCCAGTCCGAGCGGCTCCGCTTCACCGGTTTCGACGGCCCCCTGGAAATCACCGGCGCCGCGAGTCCCCGGCAGGCCCTCACCGCACTCCACAACTACCTCTCAGCCCGGGTGGACGCGGACCTGCTCCCCTGCACCGGGGAAACACTCGACCGCCTGCTCGGCGCCGACGACCTGTGGACCGATCCCGCCGCGATGATGGACCCGGCCCACTCCGTGGGGCAGTCGGCCGAGGCCAGGCAGCTACGGCTGCTCGCCGACGATCTGGTGGCGCTGCTCGACGCGCAGACACCCCACCTGCTCGCGACCACCTCGCAAGACGACTGGCACCGGGCACGCCTGTACGGGCGCACTGCCACCGGCCTGCTGCGCTACCACTACTGGATGGCCGACGCCTCACCGGCCCGCATGACACGGCTGTGCGCGCTGCGGGATGTGATGATGGCCCACAACCTCCTCGCCGTCGCCGCTCGCGGCCCGGCACTCGTCCACGCCCACAACTCCCACCTCCAGCGGGAGAAGAGCACGATGCAGATGTGGCAGGGGCCGGTGGAGTGGTGGAGCGCCGGTGCGCTGGTGAGCGGCCAACTCGGCGAGGAGTACGCCTTCGTGGCCACGGCCCTCGGCACCATCCGGCACCAGGGCGTGGACGCTCCGCCCGCGGACACCGTCGAAGGGCTCCTGTACGCGTTTCCGGAGGACCGCTGCGTCATCGACGCCCCGCGACTGGCCACCGCCCTCGGCGACACCCCGCCCGCGCCCCGCGTATCCCCCTGGTTCGGCTACTCCCCACTCGACCCGGCCCAACTTGCGGACAGCGAAGCGATCGTGTTCGTCAAGGACGTCCCCTAGCCACAGCGCTATGGCTTCGGCTCGTCAGGGGGATGCTGTGCGAGCAGGAGGCCAAGCAGCCGGAGGGGGGCGCGGCCGCTGCTGGTGAGCCGGAAGTCGGCCCACCAGCGGCATGTGCAGCGTCGAGGAGCCCGCTGAACTGGCTTGACCCGGCCCGGATCTCGCTGCCCAGGCGTCGGATCCGGCCGCCGACCACCCACAGCTCGTCGCGGGCCTCCTGCGGTCCGACGAGCATCCGTCCCTTCAGGTGCGGCACCGCGCGATCACTCGTGTACCGCACCTTGATTCGGTGCTACCCGCTGTCGCCCGCCCGGTCCGCCTTCTCCTCCTCGACCTGCGCCTTCGCGGGGTCCAGGAGCCGGGACAGAAAGTGCCGGGTGCGTTCATGAGCGGGGTTCCCGATGACCCGGTCCGGTGTGCCGTCCTCGACGATCACCCCGCCGTCCATGAAGACGACCCGGTCGGCGACCTCCCGCGCGAAGCTCATCTCATGGGTGACGACCATCATCGTCATGCCCTCGTCGGCGAGCATGCGCATTACGGCGAGGAC
Organism: Streptomyces sp. NPDC047453; assembly: GCF_040643155.1. Classification (NCBI taxonomy): domain Bacteria; kingdom Bacillati; phylum Actinomycetota; class Actinomycetes; order Kitasatosporales; family Streptomycetaceae; genus Streptomyces; species Streptomyces sp. NPDC047453. Next base: position 163,269 of record NZ_JBEYTS010000009.1, read on the forward strand.
GTCGCCCACCAGCTCGGGGTCGAGCGCGGATGTCGGTTCGTCGAAGAGCATCACCTCGGGGCCCATGGCGAGCGCGCGGGCGATGGCGACGCGTTGCTGCTGGCCGCCGGAGAGGGAGGAGGGATAGGCGTCCGCCTTCTCAGACAGGCCCACGCGCTCCAGGTTCTCGGCGGCGATCTCCGCGGCCCGCGCCTTGCCCCGTCGAAGGACCCGGCGCTGCGGCAGTGTGAGGTTCTCGGTCACCGTGAGGTGCGGGAAGAGGTTGAACTGCTGGAACACCATGCCGATGCGGCGCCGTACGGCGTCGATGTCCACATCGGGGTCGGTCACCTCGGTGCCGCCGACGAAGACCTGTCCCTCGGTGGGCTCCTCCAGGAGGTTCACACAGCGCAGCAGGGTCGACTTGCCGGAGCCGGAGGGTCCGATGACGCAGACCACCTCGCCCTGGCCGATCTCCAGATCGATGCCGCGCAGCACCTCGTTGTCCCCGAAGGACTTGTGCAGGCCGCGAACGAGTATCTCGGGGACAGTGCTCACTTGACGGCTCCCTGGGCCTTGGCCTCCATGCGGCGCACCACGAACCCGAGCGGGATCGTGACCAGCAGATAGCACAGGCCCGCGACCAGGATCGGTGTGGAGTTGGCGGTCTGGCTGGCCAGATCCCGGCCGAACTTGGACAGTTCGCGCTCCTCCAGCGTGACGCCGAGGAACAGCACCAGCGAGGAGTCCTTGAAGAGCAGGACCAGTTCGTTGGTGAGCGGCGGAAGGATGATCCGGAACGCCTGCGGAACGATGATGGAGATCATGGCCCGGGCCGGCGAGAAGCCCAGCGAACGGGCCGCCTCCATCTGTCCCTTGGGCACGGCCTGGATGCCCGCGCGGATCGTCTCCGCCATGTACGCGGCCGAGACCAGTCCGAGCGCCAGGGCCACCTTGCCGTACGTTCCCCCGATGATCTCCGTGCCGGGGAAGGCCAACGGCACGGCCACACCGACGAAGATGAAGATCAGCAGGGCGGGCAGACCGCGGAAGATCTCGATGTAGACCCCGGCGACCCAGCGGTAGGGACCCACGGACGACAGCCGCATCAGCGCGATGACCATGCCGAGGACCAGGCCGACGACGAAGCCGGTCAGGGTGAACAGCACGGTGTTCTTCAGCGCCAGGGTGATGACGTCCGGGAACATCCGACGCGCGATGTCCGCCTGCGCGAACTGGTTTTGCAGTCGACCCCAGTCGGCCGTGGCCGCGAAGGCGATCACGGCGGCGACGAAGACGGCGTACTGGATGCCGCGCGAGAGCGTGCGCCGCCGGCTCCGGGTCAGGCGCCTTCTGCGGGACCGTACTTCGGCGCCGGCGGTGCCGGTGGTTTCGCTCATGAGGCGGACGGCGAGGCGGCGGACGGGGTGTACGGGCCGATCCACTGCTCGTACAGCTTCTTGTAGGTGCCGTCGGCCTTCGCGTCCTTGATCGCCTTGTTGATCGCGGCGAGGAGTTCGGAGTTGCCCTTCTTCACCGTGAAGCCGTACTGCTCACCGGTGTCGAGGTTGCCGACCACCTTGAAGGCGTCGGCGTTCGCCTTGTCCTTGAGCCAGCCCTGGACCACCGGGTAGTCGATGACGACCCCCTGGACCTGTCCGGTGCGCAGGCCGTTGAGGACGGCGTCGGAGGACTCGAAGGAGACGGGGTCGAAGCCCTGCTTGCGCACATGGTCCTCCCCGGTGGTCTGCGCCTGGGCACCGAGCTTCTTGCCCTTGGCCTTCACATCGTCCAGGGACGTGATGCCGCTCTTCTTGTCGACCAGGACGGCCTGGGTGGCGTCGAAGTACGGGTCGGAGAAGTCGACGTTCTTCTTGCGCTCGGCGGTGATGGTCATGCCGGCGGCGGCCAGATCGCACTCGCCGGAGTTGAGGAACGCACCGGTCTTGAAGTTCTCGAAGGGCGTGTCGAGGATCTGCTGCTTCACCCCGAGGTCCTGGGCGACCAGGTCGATCAGGGAGACGTCGAAGCCCTGGACCTTGCCGTCGACCTCCGACTGGAAGGGCGGGTACGGCAGATGCGTGCAGGTCGTGAGCCGGCCCGCCTTGACGAGGTCGACTCCGCCGTCGGCCGACTTGCCCGTGCCGCCGCTGCCGCTCGATGTGCAGCCTGCCACGAGCACCGCCCCGGCCGTCGCGGTGATGGCGGCCAGGATGCGGACCCGGCGTCCGAGGAGCGTGTTCACGGGGGACCTCTCTGTGGGGGACGTGCGGATGCAGACTATAAGAAGATCTTTGACCCCCTCAAACAAGCCTGAGGCATGGGAAATTCCGGGCCCGTACCGTCTTACGGGATGTCACCGGCCGGATGCGGAAGCATCCCGTCGGTCTCAGCCGACGGCGAGCAGTGGATCGACTTGACGACCGGGCCGGCCCCGACGGGGGCGCGGGAGCCGCTCGTGATCGGGGCGTCCCCGCCGAGTTGCGCGAACTGGCGCGTCGCTCCGCACCCGCCGCTCGCGGACGGCCGGGTCCGGGCGGCGCACGTGGACGGGTACCTGAGTCCGTTCAACACGCAACGGGCGCGAGACCCGTGTGACGCTGCACGGCGCGCAGCCCTACCCACGGAGCACGGCGTCCACTACCGGCCGGTGGCCATTGACGGCCGTACCGCGTACGCCTACCTTGCCCTCACCCGCGCGGCGGACATGTGCCGGTCGTGACGGGTCGCGAGGAGATGGGGGGCAGGGCGATGAAGGCAGTGCTCCAGGAGCGGTACGGGCCGCCGGACATCCTGCGGCTCCAGGAAGTCGACCGTCCCCGGGCCGGGGACGGCCAGGTGCTGGTTCGTGTGCACGCTGCCGCGCTCAACCCCTACGACTGGCACATGATGCGCGGCGACCCTTACGCGGCGCGGCTGATGGGAGGCATGGGACTGAGCCGTCCGCAGTGCCGATCGGGTTGGCCCAGGACGCGTAGGCGGGGTGAAGCACAACTCGCCCCGGTGCTTCTTCGCCCAACGCCGGATCTCGTCGTTCTTGTGGGCGGACAGGTTGTGGATGAGTGCGCGGATGAAGTCGGTGAGGGCGGCGAAGACGTGGAAGACGAGCCGGCCGGGGACGGGTTCGCCTCGCACGAACGTTGGTGCGGTCGGCGGCGGGTGTCCTGCCTTTCAGCCGCGGCGGTGCCTGGCCGCCATCGCGTGAAACACCTTCTTCGGTTTCCAACGGGTCTCGTCGAGCATGCGGACCACGCCGTAGGAGCCGAGATCCGCGTCTCCGGGCCTGCTGTAACCGGCGAAGGTAAACCAGAGCGCGGTGTCCACCCCTTCCTCTTCGAAGGTGTCCAGCAGCTCGATGAGGTAGCGAACCTGCTCGTCCTCGTCCGGCACCGCGTCGTGCGGCACCTGCCAGGCCGAGCCGCCGCGCTCGCCCGCGCCCCGGTAGGCGCAGGTTCCGTACTCGGTCACCGCGACGGTCTTGCCCTGTGCGAGGTGTCCCCGCAGTTCGGACCGGAAGGTGTCGGCGTTGTACGCGGCGCGGTAGGCATCGATGCCGACGAGGTCGAACGGACGCCAGTCAACGAACTCCCAGGGAGCCGAGGCGTACGTGATGCGCCCGCCGAAGCGGGCACGTACCGTCTCGGCGGCTTGCGCGAGGAAGACGTTGAGACGTTCCTGCACCGGGCCAAGGCCGTTCCACCACTCCATGTCCGCCTCAGCCATGGCCCGCAGACGGTCGCCGTAGGTGTCACCCGGGATGAAGCCGCCGCAGAACGCGCTCATCTCACAGCCCGCGACGAACACCACTTCGGCACCGCTCCGTCGTACGGCTTCGGCCCGGCGGGCACAGTCGGCGAAGAACGACAGCAGCCGGTCGGCGGGAAGGTCGACGGGGAACGGGGCGAACCACACCTCGAGGCCGGCGGCCGCCGCATAGCGGGCGGCGATGCTCAGCCGTTCGGGATCACGGCCGGAGACGCGTACGGCATCGCAGTGCAACTCGTCGGATATCACCGCCATGTCATGCCGGACCGTTTCGTGGGTGAAGGTCTTGCGGGAGAGGTCCTGTCCGGGGAGGAACCCGGTGTCGTAGTTGATGCCCCGTGCGCGCATGTCACTGCCCCTTCAGGTGATGGACGCCATGCTCCAGCAGGGCGAAGGCGAGTTCGGTGTCCTTGACCAGGGCGCGGGCCGCCTGCTGTGGTGATGTGCCGCCGGCCAGGAGGCGGAAGAAGGACTCCCGGAGGGTGAGCACGGTCGCAGCGATCTGAGCCGCCACCAGTGCGGCCGCCGTCTTCCCGTACTCCTCCGCCAGTACGTCGGCGAGCGCCCGGCGTTGCTGGTAGAGCAGGGCGTTCGCGGTTCCGCTGAGCGCGGGGCTGTCGAAGATCACGCGCATCTGGGCGAGCACTTCGCCCCGGTCCATCGCTGCCATGTGCCCGTCCGCGAACGCCTCATAGTGGGCCTGCAGCGCCTGGAGCGGGGAGTGCCCTGCCGGCCGCCGGGTGACGATCTCGGCCAGGTTCTCCTGTCCCACGCCCTGCAGCGCGAGCGACTCCTTGCTGGGGAAGTACGTGAAGAGGGTGGCCTTGGCGACTTCGGCGGCCTCGGCGATTTCACTGACCGTCACGGCATCGAAGCCGCGCTCGGCGAACAACTGCAATGCCACAGCGGTGATGCGCCGCTTCGTCTGTTCCTTCTTGCGCTCGCGAAGCCCTGCCATAGGGAGACTATAACCAGACCCGGTTCAGAATTGAACCGGGTCTGGAGATGGGGTGGATCGCCATGTCCCCTACAGCCTTTGGCGACTTCCGCAGCAGGGCGGTGAGCCTCTCCCAACCTTCCCCGAGAGTCTGCCAGTTGGCCTGGTAGCGTGACGAAGTCCCTGGTAGCCGGGGTATGGCGCGTTGCGTTACATCAGCCGCTGCCAGCGGCCCGCGGATGGGTAGGGGAGCCCGAACTCATGTGCGAACGTGGGGCTATGGTGCTCGCATGGCGCTACCCATCCTCATATCCGTCAGGCTTCGCCTGAGAACTGCTCAGTTGACTACGGCCACGATGCCCGGGCTCGCAGCTGGAGGCCGGCCATGAACCGGCCTTTGCGGGCGGTTGCTGTCTTCTGTGGTCTGCTGATGCTGGCCTTGCTGATCCGGGCGAACTGGCTGCAATACGTGGACGCTGAGGCGCTGGCGTCGGATACGAATAATCGCCGCGTGCTGATCGAACGGTTCGCCTCTCCGCGGGGTGACATCATCGTCGGTGGCGAGGCGGTGACGGGGTCCGAGGCGGTCGCGGGCAGGGAACTCAAGTACAAGCGCACCTACGTCAATGGGCCGATGTACGCGCCGGTGACCGGCTTTGCGTCACAGGCGCAGGGCATGTCGCTGCTGGAGAAGACTTATGACGGCATCCTGTCAGGGAAGGACGACCGTCTGGCGTTCCAACACTTCTTGGACGTGGCGACGGGCAAGGACCGTGGCACTGGGGCCGTGGTGACCACGATCGACCCGCGGGCGCAGAAGGCGGCCTATAAGGGGCTGACCGGTCTGAAGGGTGCGCGGGGGGCTGTTGTCGCTCTGGACCCGAGGACCGGGAAGGTGCTGGCCCTGGCGTCGGCGCCGTCCTACGATCCGTCGGTGTTCGCGGGCAACACCTTCAAGGAGTCCGACAGGTTCGTGGCCCTGGACAAGGACAAGCGCAAGCCGCTGGCGAACCGGCCGCTGCGGGAGACCTATCCACCCGGATCCACGTTCAAGATCCTCACGGCTGCCGCGGCCCTTGAGCACGGCGTGGTCACGGACATCGACGCCCCGAGCGAGGCGGATTCCCCCTACCAGCTGCCCCAGTCGACGAACCGGATCGGCAGCGAGGCCGGCGACGCGGTCTGCGGCAAGGCTTCCATGAAGACCGCGATGCAGTACTCCTGTAACAACGTCTTCCTCGACGCCGCCGCCAAGCTGGGGGAGGACCGGATGCGCGAGACGGCGGAGAAATTCGGGTTCAACGAGGACGTTTACTCGCCGGACTTCGGAGACCTGCGCGCCACGAAGAGCATCTATCCGCAGGACCTGGACAAGCCAGGAACCGCTCTGACCGGCATGGGGCAAGGCAGCCTCACCAGCACCCCCATGCAGATGGCCCTCGTCACCGCGGCGCTGGCCAACGACGGCAAACTCATGCAGCCCTACATCGTCGACGAGATCCGCGGACCGGACCTGAGCACCCTGGAGAAGACTGAGCCGGCCGTCATGAGCCAGGCCGTCTCCGTCCCCACTGCCCAGAAGGTGCAGCAGATGATGGAGCACACTGCCAAAGAAGGCAGCGCCCAGCGCGCGCTGATCGACGGCATCGTTGTCGGCGGCAAGACCGGCACCGCGCAGCGAGGCGTGAACGTCGCGGATGAAGTGCCGTACGGCTGGTTCGTCTCCTACGGCAAGAGGCCTGACGGTGCCTCGGTTGCCGTCGCCGTGTTCATTGACCCCACCGGCATGGACATCTCCCGCCAGGACATCTCGGGCGGCCGACTCGGCGCTCCCATCGCCCGCAGCGTCATGAAGGCAGTGCTGCAGAAGTAGCGAGGCTCGCGCTGCGCGACGGCCGGACCATCCGGCGGGGCAAGGGGTACTCGCTGCGGGTCACCGCACCGCTCAGCGTCCACCAGGCGGCAATGGAGGCGTGCGCCGTCCTCGCCGTCGACGGGGCGGTCCCGGCCGGACGCAAGGCCTACCGGGTGTACGCCGACCGCGTCGAAGCCGTCCCAGCAGCACGGGGGATGACCGCTGGGACGGCTCCGTCAGCGTAGGGGCTGACTGGCAGGACAAGGGCCCGGATTGCCGATCTCGGTGAGCCGGGCCCGCGAACATCCCGACCGGCCTGCGCCTTCCTGTGTATGACCTGGGCAGAAGCCCTCACGGAAGGAAGTGCATTGAGGATCTTCGCAAGGCCTCTGGCCCGTCTGGCCGTGTCGCTGGCGAGCACGGCCGCACTGCTCGCCATCGCAGCCCCTGCGCCCGCCGTGGCAGCGTCGCTGGGGCGGGCGTGCATGTTCGTCGCGCCCAAGGGGGCGGCTGGCATCGGGCACGCCGCGTTCGCCATCAAGGTGCGCGGCGAGCGCGACCACTGGATTTACGGGTCGTTCGGCTCCACCAACGACGCGCCGTTGAACGGCTGGATCAAGGGGTGGGGGCAGGCCCGCGGCCACTTCAAGAAGGTGTACGACCGCGACCACCACAGTCCGCGCCACTACACCCAGTACCGGTGCGTGAACACACGGGACGGCAACCACAAAACGGCGCAGGAATGGTATCGGACTGTCCAGGCCCGTGGGTACGGGGGTCGGTGAAGTCAGAGGGGGGCGGCTGGCACAGCGCTCCACTTGGCCAGTCGGAGATTGGCCACATCGAATAAACCCTGGCCAATCTTCGAATGGCATTTGGTTGTTCACGGCCGTCTCGGCCGGCGCCGCGGCTGGGTCAGCCTGGCTTGACCGCCAGCGTCGCAAAATAGTTCGACATGTATTGGGCGGATGCGTTGGATTGGTGCGGTGCTTCTGCGAAGCCGGTGAGGACGAACCCCGCGGCGAGTTGCCCGCCGATCTGGTCGGTGAGGGTGTGACTATATTCAAGAGGGGCATCCGCGCCGAACTTCGTGGCGCGTTCCTCGGCGGAGTACTGCGTGACATCGCTGTAGGGCAGCTTGTGCACGACGACCAGCTCGCCGCGCTCGTCGAGGGCCTCGTGGTCGAACAAGTACACATCAGGGTTGAGGAAGCCCACGAGCAGAGTTCCGCCCGGTCGTAGGACGCGGAAGCACTCACGCCACACCGGTGCCAAGTCGGGTACGAATACGTTTGAGACCGGGTGGAACACAACGTCGAATGCTGCGTCGCCGAAGGCGCTGAGGTCGCGCATGTCGCCCAGGACGGTGCGCAGCTCGAGTCCGTCGCGCGCCGCCACCATCTGGTCCTGGCCGAGCTGGCGGGGCGAGTTGTCGAACACGGTGACCCGCGCCCCTGCGGCGGCGAGGATCGGACCCTGCTGGCCACCGCCGGAGGCCAGGCACAACACGTCCTTGCCGGTCAGGTCCGTCGGCAGCCAGGAGCGGTCGACTGGCTCACGCCCGATGAGAACAATCGACCAGTCGCCCATGCGGGCGCGCTCGACATCCTCAGCACTCACCGGCCTCGACCACTCGTTGCCCTCCTGGACATACTTGTCCCAGGCTGCCCGATTATGGGCACCGGGGTCGACGACAATGTCCTGCACGTTTAACTCCCTGCTACAGCCAAGCGGACACCAGCGGTACTGACAGTTCGGTGCCGCTAGCCAACACGATCACAGGTGCGGGCTCAACGAAATTAGCGGGCGTCGAGGTGCCCACGGGCTCGCCGGGTGGTCGCGCAGCGGGTGCGTAAGCGCTGGTTGACGGGGTTGCGGAACCGTAGGCTCGCGGGCGACGGTCTTGATGACCCGGTTGGTGCCTTCGGAGCCGGCATTGGTGATCCCGGTACACAGGAGCGCCAGGATCTCTGGCCACCACGTCTCGACGGTTGTGGCCAGACGCTGCAGTTCGGGAAGGCCGGCGTCGGCGCAGCGTCGGCAGAACCGGTACAGCAGATCGCGGACCAGTTCCCGGTCCGGGCGGGTCCGGGCTGTGGCAAGCAGGCCCAAGAGCGGTTCCCACGGCCCCCTTGTCCATGGCCGCACTGTACAGCGAGGACGGGGTCCCGTGACCTGGAGCCGCCTACGCCAGCGTTGGTCGCCGTTGTGCGCCCTCGGACGGCCAGAGACGGCCCCGGGACTACATACCCGAGGCCGGGAAGCCGGCGCGGGAGTACTGGGAGACGTACCGGCCGCAGGCCCTGGCGGAGTTGGGGAACGAGGAGCAGCGGGCGGAGTTCTTTCACGCCCTGGATCTGCGGACGACGGAGAAGATCGGGAACGCAGTACTTGCTCCAGCAGCTTCCGGCGGGGCAGCGGGCGGCGGCCCGGCGGGCGCCGGTCGTCGGGGTGGAAGCTGGGCGGGTCGCCGTCCAGCGCGGGCGAGAGCAACCGGTAGCCCATCCTGCCGGGCCGGGGCATGCTCCCGTTTTCGTTGTCTGCCTCTGCCCAGACGGCTACGCTTCTGGGCATGAAGGAGATCAGGGTTCAGGTCGACGACGGCACCTTCGAGGGTATCGAGGAGCGAGCCGCGGCCGCCGGCATGGAGGTCTCCGAGTTCGCTGGCCAGATACTCGCCGAGGCCGAGCAGAAGCGCCGATTCCTCGCGGCCGCACAGCACTTCACAGCCCTACTCACCCCCGCTTTCACGGAGGCGTTCGGCTACCCGGAGGTCGACCGCGGGGCAGCGGCCGCGTGATCCTCCGCGTTGACCGCGGGTGGCTACTGGAGATTGCCCGCCAGAACCTGCCCGGCGCCCCCGATGTCACCGACTATGGCACCCTCGCCGCCGCGGCCGCCCGACACACCGACGAGGTGATGGGCACCCTCGTCTATACCCAGCCGCACCACCGCGCCGCGGCACTCATGCATCAACTGATTCGAGTGCCCGGGCTGGAGACCTTCAACGAACTGTTCGGCGTGGTCGCGGCCCCGTCGTACCTGGCGGCGAGCGGACTCACGGTGATCGTCGAACCGAAGGACGCCGTTGCCCTCGCCGCCCAGGTTCGTGACGGGCTCGGCTTGCGTGACCTGGCCGACGAGATCCGACGGGAGTGGATCGCGGGCTGACCACCCGGCGGTCAGCCAGAGGACGGCGACGGTCTGGGCGGTCGGCAGTGAGTCGAGCTCGACGTGGCGCACCGCGGCCGTGGGCGTCTTCCGGCAGATCCGCAGGGCAGAGATGGCCGTCCGGGGAGCCCTCCTTGGTTTTTAGTAGTACCGCGAGACCCGATTCCCCGCGTACCGTCCTCGCTCCAGTTGAGCTTTGTACTGAAGCCGCTCGGTGCTGCTCATGCCTCTGAGCATTCCCTCTTGCTTCCTCGCGGCGTGGGACTCTATGGCTGCTCGTAGCAGTTTTTCGGGGACTGTGTCCCAGGGCTTGATGGAGCTGTAGAGACGTTGCTCCGCCCCTGTAAGGCCACCTGGGAATGCATCAGCAATCGCGCGCTCAACGACTCGGGCCCGATCTTCTGTGCGCTGGTCGCGGCGAGCGGCCAGCGCACTCCTGAGCTCTTCTCTCGCTGGACTTGGCAGCCCGCCAACGTAGCTTCGCGCGCGCTTGCTTCCCTCGATGTGCGCTTTGTTCATTCTGTTTATTCGCGGCATGTGCCGGAGGTTAGCGAGAGCCGCCACAGCGGCACTGCTTGGGGGCGTGCCTGAGCAGAACTATCTTCTCAGGGCCGCTCCGCAGCCGGATTCGGTGCGACGGGCCCCGGCGAGGACCAGCAACACGACCTGGGCGCCGGCCCCCTCAGCCGAACCGCTACTGGGCCGGCCCAGCAAGCGCTTTGATCGACAGAGGCGGGCAACGCCCCTCGTTCCGGTTAAGGCTCGCCAGCTCTTCCGGTGGTTCGGCTCCGTCCCGAACGGCCGTGATGTAGGACCTCGGCTCGATAAGGGGTGGTTACGCCTTTGCCCTGCAGCGTTTTGAGCGGAATATGAGGTTCCAATGAGGCGGGTATCAGTCATTCCGTTTATGCTGCGCGCTTCCATTGGTGCGAGTCAGTCCCAAATTTCCCTCGGCCGCGAGATCAATAGAGCCGTATGTCCACTTTGCCCATCTCGAGTGTTCTCGGCCGCGCGGTCAGCATGATCTAGCAGGGGGGCAAACTCAGGGTTACTGTCCTTTTGCCTCCGGAACCGATCCGGGGGCGCGGGCGCCACCTGACGCACTCGGTTTCCAGGCCATCAGTGTGCGTCGGAGGCAGCGCCCGCACCGACTTACCCGAAGGACCACGATAGTGAATCGTCGGTACCGAACAAAGCCCCCATCCTCCTCCCGCCGCGTCACCGTGCACACGGTGTGCGTGACGGCGCTCCTCGCCGGCAGCATCGCCGTGCCGACCGCCCTCTCGGCACCCACGGCGCGGGCCGCCGAAGCGTGCAGGAGCGGCATCCCGACATATGTCCATGACGTCAGCAGCGAGTCAGGTGGCGTGCTGCGGAAGTACCTGGACTGGGACCCCCTGACCGGCAACGCCGCCGGCGTGCTTCTCGACACGGGGGAAACGGCCCCTCTTGAGGAGTACAGCGAGTTCTTCACCGGCGGTCGCGGCATCATCTACGTGAAAACGTCTGAAGGTGCGCTGAAAACGTACAAGGACAACTCCGCCACCGGTGGAAGCATGCTGACCCCTGTGCGGGATTACGGGGGCAACTGGAATGCGTACGAGCGCATGTGGTCCACCGGTGACAACCGGATCTTCGCTCTGCATCAGGATGGTGCGCTGGAGGTCTACGCCGTCGCCAACCCGTCGTCCGGGTCCGGGGCCATCTCGAAGGTCAGGACTGTTCCCCGCACCGATCCGGCCGTCGCCGCGATCGCACAGGCCGATGACGTGTGGTCCGCGGGGCAGGTCGTCTACACGCTGAGGCGCGGTGTGGCCGACCGGTACGGCGAGGTGAAGGCGTGGCGCTACTCCGACAGTGCCTCCGGATCACCTTTCCCCAACGGATCCACCACTGTTGTCACGCGCGTCGACACCAAGACCAGGCGCGGGTGGAGCCCCGGTCCGGGCACCATCTACACGGTGGGAGACACCCCCGACTACACCGGGATCGCCACGAGCTACACCGGGACGGCGCTCATGGACATCGCCAATCCCGAGGTGGGCGCCGGTATATACGGTGATGTGCACGCCGACATCGCCTCCTGCCTGGCGAGCCCCTCCCCTGACATCAAGCCATCTGTCGGACCTGTGCCTCCGCAGACGGAGACTCCGCCCAAAGCGGTTACCGACGGGTCTCCCGACCCGTCACCCCAGAATCCCACCCAGTTCTCCGGTGAGTTCGTTCTGGGCGACGGAAGACCTGCCGCAGGGCTGCCGGTCAGGGTCGAGGCCGTCGACGTCACGAGTGAGAGCACCGACGAAGTGCAGCTGATCACGCTGGGCACCACCGTGACGGCATCGGACGGCACCTGGACGGTGCCCCTGCCGGCAACACTGCCCGAAAGCGTGAAGCGGGCCGCCGCCGACAACGGGGGCATCATCAACGCCATGGCCAGTGTCAACGGCAAGACGTCCTCGGGTCACATGATGCGCGGCACTCACATGGTGACCGCCGCTCCGGCGACAGCTCCGGCGACGGCACGCGCGCTCGTGGCAGCCGCCGCGGAAGACGGCAGTGAGCCCTCCAAGATGCGTCCTATCACTGATGACCTCCGCAAGGAACAGGCTCAGCCGACCGTCGCACAGACAAACCTGAGCTGGGCCTCGAGGGACGAGCAAGTCTCGGTCGACACGCTCGGAGACAAGCCGCTGCCCGAATACCAGAGCGATACCGTCCGGGAACCGCAGGGGGATCCCTACGTCGTCGACGGCGTTGACATCAAGTCCCTGATTGTCACGCCCATGGACGGTGGTTGCGACAAGACCAGCGAGACGGTCATCGGCACGCAGATCAAGTACACGACCGTCGCCGAGGGCCACGCGTACTGGGACGCGAAGGCAACCGTGGACTACGACTCCAAGTTGTCCACGAGTGTGGAGGTCGCGGTCAAGACCGGAACCAAGTGGACGATCGAAGGCTCCGTGACGCTCGGCTCGGCCATTGGCACCGCCACCGGCTACTCGAACAGGGGGCCATACTTCGCCAAGCAGTGGAAGGTCCCGATCGAGTACAAGAAGATCAAGGAGAAGTGGACCTGCAACTACGGGCGCGACACGTACTACCGTTACAAGATTATGGGCAGCAAGTACAAGGTTCCTTTCGGCGGGGTTGTCGGCAAATCCGGCAAGGACGTGAGCAGCAGGGACGGCGACGTCAATTACAGCAAGTCACCCAAGACGCACCGCGCCTGGGTGGAAGCGGGATCCTACTTCCAGATCTCCAAGAACCGCAGCACCAAATGGTCCGGGGCGGTCAGCGCGTACGGCGTCAAACTGGGAGGGTCCACCCAGTACGACCGGGACCACAAGCAGCGAATAACAGCTGGAAATTACAAGAACGCGCGGCACGACATCTGGGGAAAGAATGACAGGGTTTCGGGCAAGCCCGGCGTCTTCTACTCGTACTAGGGCGCTTGCCTTCCTCGCCGCTTTCATGCTAGCCGGATGCTCGCCGGCGCAGGAGGCCGGACAGGCGGAACCAGGAAGCGCCCTCGCGGTCGACGGTGCCCAGTCGAGCGGCACCGTAGGCAACGAGCACACCCGTGTGGGGGAGATCTGGTACTTCGCCCTCCCGGTGCCGTACAACACCTCCTCGAAGCCCATCGAGATAACGAAGGCCGCTGTCGAGCACATCCCTTCCGGCATCAAGGTCCTGGAGTACGGCGCGTACGACCTGAACGACACCGAAGGTCTCCCGGTTCTGGCCAAGGAAGGCGGGCCGTACACGCCTGAATTCGCGAAACTGAAGAACTACGCAGCACAGCCCGTCAAGGTTCCGGCAGGGAAAGAAAGCACCATCTTCTACCTGGCCAAAATGAAAATCATCGCACCACCGAAAGAGACAGCGCGTAAGTGCCGCTTCGAATATGAGCAGGGTGGTCGGGCGTACATCCAGACGCTGGACTGCGAGCTCGAACTCAAAGTTACCGAGTAGGAGCTTTCGCAGGACGCATCTCTTCGGCCAGGCCGGTCGGCTGGGCCCCCCTCCGCACGACACGAGAGCCCAGCCGGCCCCCTCTCTCAATCGCAAAACTCTCGCCCAGCCTGTCGGCAGTCGAGCGACAGCCGCTCGGTTTCTGTCCGCACCAACGGAGGAAAAATGAGACATTTTCACATGACTGCACTGGTCGCGTCGGTATGTCTCTCCGTCGCCACCCTTGCTGCCGCGAGCACCACCGCAGCAGCGCAGACCGACGCGGCTCAGTGCCGCCGGCTCGGTTACGGGACCACGACCGGGCTCAGTGGCAGCATGAATCAGTGCACTTGGGACGACGGCCGCATCCGAGTGTTCGGCACCATGCGCGACACCACGCCCAGTGACGGCGCCACACTCTTCACCGTACGGATCGGGTTGTACTCCCGTCAGTGGGTCGTCTGCGCCAGCGACACCCCGATCGACACTGACTACCAGGACGGCGGCCCAGTCGGCTTGATGTACTGGCCGGTCAGCGCGGACCGCTGCTGAACAAAATCCCCGACCCCCGGGGACGGGTATGTGTCCGTCCGCTGATCACGGGTGAGCATCGCGAGTTCGCCATACCCCTCGGTTCCTCGGCATGGGGCCTGACCAGGCGCCTCGTCGCACTCGGCCTGTGCGTTTGTGCAGGGATCACGATGGTTCTTCAGGAATCCCGAAGGCCGCTCCCCAGCATGTCCAGGGCTTTGTCGAGCCGGACCTGCCTGGCCTCCGGCGTGAGCGCCTGAAGCAGCGGCAGGATCAGCAGGTAGCGTCCGGTCTTGTCGAGCGCCTCGAACGCCTTCTTGGCGTCAGGGTTCGCATCGAGCACCGCGAGGTCGGACGGTACCGTCGCCATCTTCTGCGACTCGTAGGCCGCCGCCCATCGCCTGTCCTCCTGCGCCCTGCGCACCGCGGCCAACCCGGGTTCGCGCATCCTCCCCGTGGCCGTCAGCATCGCCACCTTGTCCACATTCACTTGCGACCACAGGCTCGCTGTTCGCCGCTTTCTTCCTTGTCCCGTCACAGAGCCTTTCCGAGTTGTTGAGCGAGTTCTTCGATCCTGGGGAGCAGTCGCGGTCCGAGTGCGGCGACGCCCATCGCGACGGCCACTCCGGTCCAGGCGACCGGGCCGAGGGGTGTGCAGCCGAAGAACTGGCTGATCAGTGGGGTCTCGATCAGGCCGACCAGTACGGCTGCGGAGCCGAGGACAGTGACCCATACCAGTGGGCTGTGTTTGCGGCCGGTGACCGTCTGGTTGAGCTGGGCGCCGACCACGCCGCACAGCGCCATCGTGCTGGTCCGCCGGGCAGAGCCGGGCGTGAGTGTGCCGATCAGCCAGGCTGTGGTTGCTCCGAGTGTGGTGACGACGCCGCGGTGCCTGATCTGCCGCGTGAGGGGATCACCGAGGGCCGCGAGGCCCACGGGGACGCTGTCGGCGAGGGCGGACGCGCCGTCCGCTGTCGCGTCGGCGGTCTCGTCCTGGGGGGTGACTGATACCGCCATCGCCGGGAACATGTCGGTGAGCAGGTTGACCAGCAGGATCTGCCGGGTGGACAGCGGTGACGAGCCGGACAGCAGGGTGCCGAGGACGGAGAAACCGATCTCGCCGGCGTTTCCGCCGATCAGAACGCTGATCGCGTCCGCCACGCTGCGCCACAGCGCCCGGCCCTCGGCGACGGCGTCGACGAGCACGGAGAGCTCCTCGCCGGTGATCACCAGATCGGCCGCGTTTCGGGCTGCCGCCGAACCGCGCACAGCGATGCCGACCCCGATGTCGGCGGCGCGGATGGCGGCGGCGTCGTTGGCGCCGTCTCCGACCATGGCCACCACCCGCCCGGCCGCTTGGAGCGCCTCCACCACGTGCAGCTTCTGCTCTGGTGCGACCCTGGCCACCACCCCGCTGTCGCGCAGCAGGCGGGCCCGGCCCCTCTTGTCCTGGGCGGTCATCTCGTCGCCGGTGACCACCGACACGTCCTCGGGCCAGCCGAGGTGAACCGCCACGGCGCGTGCTGTCTCGGGGTGATCGCCGGTGAGCATGACGGGGCGCACGCCTGCGTGGCGCAGGTCGGCGACCAGTGGTGCCGAGCTGGGGCGCGGGGTGTCGGCCAGCGCGATGAAGCCCGAGCAGGTTCAGGTCTTCGAGTGGCCGGCCGAGTACGTCAGCGGGCTCGTCGGCGCGTGCGAGGTCGCGGCGGGCGACCGCCAGGACCCGCAGTCCGTCGGCGGCCAGGGTCTGGGCTGCGGTTTCGGCGACGCCGTTCCCGCAGGCGGGCAGCAGTACCTCCGGGGCTCCCTTCACCAGGAGCGTGCGGGTGCCGTCCACGTCGCCTCCGATGGCGGCGGCGTATCCCCGGCTGGCCTCGAAGGGTTGCACTTCGAGGGGTGTCCACGGCGATTGGGGTGGGGCCGCGTTGAGGATGGCCTCGTCGGTGGAGTGCGCGTGGATGCCCGCCTCGTGGTCGGGGGTGCGGCAGGTCAGGGCGGCGGCATGGAGCAGCGGAGCCGCCTGTGCGGCGTCGGCCGAATGCTCGACGCCGTCCGCGGTCGCCACACGTATCACGTGCAGGTGGTTCTCGGTCAGCGTGCCGGTTTTGTCGAAGCAGATGGTGTCCATCCGGCCGAGCGCCTCCAGGGCGCGCGGGGTGCGGACCAGGAGGCCGATCCGGCTGAGCCGGCGGGTCGCGGCCAGCTGCGCGACGGTGGCCACCAGGGGCAGTCCCTCCGGGACGGCGGCTACTGCGACGGCCAGACCGCCCTGTACGGCCTGGCGTACCGGGCGCCCGCGCAGCAGCGACAGGCCGGTCACGGCGGCGCCGCCCAGCAGGGTGAACGGCAGTGTTTGGCTGGTGAGTTCGCGCAGCCGGGCCTGCACGCCGGGTGCCTGCTGGGCGCGGGAGGCGAGGTGCGCTGCCCGGCCGGCCTCGGTCGCCTCGCCGGTGCCCACCACTACGGCCCGGCCGTGTCCGGCGACCACTGTGGTGCCCGAGAAGACCATGCAGCGGCGGTCCGCCACCGTGGCCTGTGGTGTGGCGTCGACCTGCTTGGTGGTAGGCAGGGACTCGCCGGTCAGTGAGGACTCGTCGACCTCCAAGTCGTCGGCCGCCAGCAGCCGGGCGTCGGCAGGTACCACGTCGCCGGTGTAGAGCTCGATGACTTCACCCGGCGTGAGCCGCCCGGCTTCCACCGTCCTGGTCTCCCCGGCGCCGAAGTGCGCCGCTCGACGAGCTTCTTGACGCTGCTCCAGTTTCAGGCCGGAGAGGGCGTGTTCGGCGCGCAACCGCTGTACCCCGCCGACCAGGGCGTTCACGGTCATGGCGCCGATCACCATCAGCGCGTCCACGGTGGAACCGAGCAGGGCCGATGCGGTCGCACCGACGAGGAGCAGCGGGGTGAGCGGATCGTGCAGTTCGACGCGGACCGCATTGAGCAGGCGAACCGTCAGGCGTACCGGCGCCAGGACCGGGAGGTGTGAGACTCGCACGACGCTCTTGCGCAGATCCGCCAGCGTGCTCGGCTCAGCCGCCCGGGCGCGGGCCCGCAGACGCGCCACCACCTCCTGTGGCTGGAGGGCGTGCCAGGGCACCCTGGGCGGCGGGTGCGGCGCCCGATCGGCGGCGACCCGGAGCCCGGCGCGCCAGCCCGCGACAAGTGAGGCGACACCGGCGGCGTTCACCGGGCTGACGCGAAAGCCGAGGGGAAAGGTGACGCGTGCTGAGCGGGTCCCCCGGGTCACCACGAGCAGCCCCGCGAGCGCGGCACCGGCCTCGGCGAAGACCTTGGAGTGGTGTCCGACGGTCCGTGCGGCGGAAATCGCCGCCAGCAGCCGCCATGCCCCCTCCAGGCCGTGCAACAGCAACACGTCCGCGCCCCACACCACCGCGCTGCGGTGGTCGGTGAGCGAGAGCGCGATGTCACTGCGCAGCAGGCCGGCCAGCACCTCGCGGCCCTCCGGGCCGAGATCATGTTCCGTCGCCGCCTCGCCGCACGGTACGTGAGCCACCGTCAGCACGACCCGGCCGGAACGCTGAAGATCCCGCACCACGTCGGCCAACGACCGTTCTGCACTGACGAGTTCATCCGCCAGCGCGCCGAAGTCTCCAAGCGAACCGTCGTCCAGCACCAGAACGTACAGGCCTGCCCGACGGGCCGCCTCCATCGCCGCCTCGGCCAGAGGGTCGATCTCCCAGCCGACCAGGACCGTCCCGATGTCCCTGCTCCGCTCCGCCGCGATCATCAGCCCCGCCCCGGACTCGCCCTCGCCGGGAACCGGGCGCAGGTCGAGCACAGGCTCCAGGCCGGGCTGTGCGGGTTCCGCCCCGGATTCCAGAACGGCCGTCGCGGCCTGCCACAACCGGTCGTGATCCCAGTCGGCCACGTTCGCGTTGACGTCCAGGACGGTACGCCGCTCGCTCCGTAGGGCTTCCGGATGCAGCACCACCGTGTCGACCAGCTCCAACTGCCGCAGACGGTCAGGATTGCGCACCAGCACCCCTTCACGGGCCAGCTCGGTGCACAGAGCCGCGGCGAACGCGGCAGGACCGTAGCGGGCGGCCTTCGGATTTCCGGCCAGAAGCGCCTCCGCCGCCTCGTTCACGTCACGCGTGAACAGCAGCGTCCCGGCCGCGCCGAGCAGGGTTCCCGTGACCGCCTGGCCCCGGTACTCCTCGCCCGGGTAGCGGTGAATCGGCGGACGGGCGACGTGTTGACCTGCCAGACTCAGCCGATCGGGTGCGCAGACGATGTCGTGCGCGGCGTCGAACGCGGCGGCCCGGGCGACGGCCTCGATCAGCTGGTCGGCCCGCAGCACAGCGTCCAGGACCAGGGCGGTGGGCGACTGTCCGACGCCGTGGGCGGCCGCATTGGCGGCGGCCAGCACCAGATCGGTGGCCGAGCGGCCCAGGTGGCGCCGCAGCACCGTCCGCACCCGCGGGTCCTCGCGCAGCAGCGTGACCCCGGCCGTCAGCACCTGGGGCGTGCTCTTCACCCGGACAACCCGCGCGGCGACCGCGGTGCTGATCCCCACCGCGTCACAGGCCAGGGCGAGGGCTCCGGACCGTATGCCCCCCGTGTGGCCCGGGTGCGCGGGTTCCAGCACCTCCTCGTCCGGACGTTCCAGCTTCTGGCCGACGGCCAGCTCGGTAGCACGGTCCACCACCCGGTCGGCCACCGCGTCCTGCGTCATCTGCACCACCAGCCGGGCCAGCCCACCGTCCCAGTAGGCGCCGAGCACGTCCGGGCGCTTGGCCAGACCGGCCGCCACCCGCCTGGCCGCTGTCTCCAGGCCACGCACCGTGGCACCCGGCCCAGGACGCAGCGGGAGCTGCACACGGGCTCCGGCACGCCAGTACCCATGGCCGGGCGTCATCGCGTTCCGGCCGACCCGGCCGATCCGCACCGCGGTCCCCGACACCGCCGCCGCCCCAGTCACGGCAGCCCGTAGGGCGGCGCCCGCCGTCGGGAGGAGCCGGCCAACGACCTGGCCGGGCGCCAGCGCGAGGTCCAGCCCCACTGCGGGCAACCGGGTCAAGGCACGCAAGTCCATCGCTCACCTTCGCGGAATTGGGGAAAGCCCTTGCTCTCCCGAGGCCGACGCCGACGGCCGGGTGGCGGTCGCACCACGCCGGGTGGACTGAGTGGTCTTTTCGTCTTGCCCGCCGTCTTCTTCACCGTCTTGGGCTTCGTCGCCGCACGCCTCCCGGCCGAAGACTTCGCCGCGGTCCGACGAGGACGGAGAAGATGCTCGCGTGCCTTCACCCATGATCCGCCTCACCTCACAGAAACATCGTAAATGTCTGTATGCAGCCTTCGCTAAGCGCTATGAGGCCCGGACGGACAAGCGCATCCGCGTCGCCATAGCCGCCGCGGCCATGCAGACGGCGACTGCCCGATGAGGTCCACGACATCGGTGTCGGCGTGTGCCATCAGCACCAGCCGGTTACGTACGGTGACGGGCCGACCTCCATGGGAGGGGGTGGTCCACGATCGGCGCAGCTGCCTCGAGGAGCGGGTGAGGGTCCGTCGGTGCGGCAGCTCGCCCAAGCGATTGGGTTGCGTAGCACGGCGTCGGTCGCCTATCACCTGGCTAACCTGGAGCGGTCGGCGCGCTGATACGCGACGGCCAGGGCTGGAACACCTGCCGCCTGGGCCACTAACTGGCACTGCCCGGGTCTGGGCTCAACTGGCCGCCCAGCGGTCCGACCAGCTGTGGTCGGGGTGGCGCGCAGCCGCTGCACCGCGGCGGGCAGGGGCTGCATGGGGCGTGTCCAAGCCCGGGGAGTGGCTTCAGCTGACGGTGCTGCCGGGGCGAGGTGGATTATGGCTTCGGAGCGAGTGCGGAGGGGACGCCGAACCGTCGGCCTGCGTGATCTGACCTGGGCAAACACTCACCGGACTTCGGCACCAGGCTCTCAGTCTCATGGAGAGACGACCAGACTGCGGATAAGGCCCGCAGCCTCCTGTGCAGCCGCAGCCGTCGCCTTCCACTGCTGGATCCAGCCTATGCCCGCGCTCTCGGCCAACTCGGCCGAGTGCCCCGGCCCAATGATGGCCGCCAACCACGGTCTTGATGTCGTCCCGGCGTGCTTCCAGCGGCAGGTGCCAGATGCCCCGTGGCTGTCGAGTCGGCAGCGGCTGTGTCGGCGAAGGCCGTGGACGACCAGCTGATCGACGAGTTGGTGAGCGTCGGAGCCGGCCGCGCTTGCCCCGCACCGGCGGCACGGCCTGCAGGGCCCGTGCCGACCGGCACCCTGGACGCTACGGCTGCAGACCGTGCGTCTGGGCTCGATTGAACAAGTCAGGAGCCCGGCCAAAGGTCCCATCACAGTCTTGTCCTGACGCCCGACCGGCCCGTGCGATCCCTCGCGCACCGTCGGGGTTGAGGGGACCGGCCTACGGTTCCGAACTCGCCCGGTTCCTTCCCCAGAGGAGCTGTACCCGCCGCCCGTGGACATCAACGAGGGTGAGATCGACGGCGCGCTCCCGGGCTCGCGACGCGATGAAAGGTGTTCCGTGCGGTTGGCTCGGGCCACGACCATCGAAGCCCCAGACGCGTACCACCTGGTGAGGTGTTCTGAACTGGGCTCTCTGAGACCCGTTGTGAGGTCTTCATGCCCTTGTGAGGTGTGATTGTGCTCGGGAGGCTCAGAGGCTGGAACGGTTCCGGCCAGGACCAGATCACTCTCAGCAGAGGACTTCCTGCCCAGGTGGCGGATGAGATCTTCATCCTGACCGGAGCCGCTGCTGAAGCGAGCCCCGCGGTCTGTCGAAAGAGCTCTCACTCCGGATTCGGATAGCGATGACTCGATTCGCTGCCCATTAGGTGGCGGACCAGCCATCGCGCTGAGTCCTGGGATTAGGTCGACGCGTGGCCCGTATGTGCTCGTGACCAGGATAAATCGTGCACCACAAGGAGGGAATCTTGACCTACTGCGGCATAGACTGGGCCGAGCGTACACACGACGTCGCCCTGGTCGACGACAGCGGCCAGTTACTTGCCAAGCGGCACATCACCGACGATGCCGCGGGTTACAAGATGCTTCTGGACCTGCTGGTCGAGTACGGGGACAGCAAGGAGAACCCGATCCCCGGCGCGATCGAAACCTCCCGAGGCCTGCTTGTCGCGGTGCTGCGGACCGGCAAGCGGCAGGTGTTCGCGGTCAATCCGATGGCGGCCGCCCTCTACCGCGAGCGGCACTCGGTTTCGCGGAAGAAGTCCGACCCTGGCGACGCCCTGGTGCTCGCAAACATCCTGCGGCCGGACACGCACGCCCACTGGCCACTGCCCAACGACAGCGACCTCGGCCGGGCCGTCGCCGTCCTCGCCCGTGCTCAGCAGGACGCACTCTGGAACCGCCAGCAGCTGTCCAACCAGCTGCGTGAGTACTACCCGGCCGCAGGTCCGCCCGCCAGGCTGACCTGATCACCGTCGCGATGGCCGGTGCCCTCTCCTACGACCGCAAGGGCGTCCTGCGCGACCAGCCCCGGCCCGGCTATGCCGGAACCGCCGTCGACGAGAGCCGCCTCGGGGGCGACGACCGCCGCGCGGACGCGCCCCGGCGCCTCGAAACGGCCCTCGAAAGACCGTCGAGGCAGCCGGGGCGCGGGGCGGCCGGGTTCGGTGGACTCCGCGGGGGCTCGTGGATTCCGCAGGACTCAGAGGGACGGGCCGGAGTCCTCGGGCCGGATGCGGCCCCGCCAGGCCCCCGTCTCGCCGCCGCGCTCCTCGATGTACTGCTTGAAGCGCTTCATGTCTCCCTTGACGCGCCGGTCGATCACGCCCAGCATGTCCCCGGCCGTCTCCACGGCGCCGCTGGGCTCGACCTCCATGACCAGTTCCACGCGGGTATGCGTGTCGTCGACGCGCTCGAAGCGGACGGAGCCCTTCTGCCGGGTGTCGCCGGTGGTGCTGCGCCACGTGATGCGTTCGTCGGGCAGCTGGTCGACGATCTCGGTGTCGAACTCCCGCCGGACACCGCCGATCTTGGTGGTCCAGTGGTTGTGACTGTCATCGAGCTGCCTGACCTCCTCGACACCCTCCATGAACCTCGGGAACTCCTCGAACTGCGTCCACTGGTTGTAGGCGGCGTGGACGGGGACGTCGACTTCCACTGTTTCCTTGACCGTGCTCATCTGCGCCTCCTGTTTTGCCGATTGGCGGCGGGACGGGTGTCCCGCCGCGGAATCCCGACAAAGGCGACGAGTACCCCGCGGAGCCCGGTTCACGACCCGATCGGCGCGGGTCAGCCGAGCGTTCCGGTCCGGGCGGCCTGCCACAGGTCGACGCCGCCGTCGGTGGCGTACTTGTCGATCTCGGCCAGCTCCTCGGAACGGGCCTTCCGCGTCTCGGTCCGCTGCCACGGGACCGCCCGATGACCACCGTGGCCAACTACGGCTCGCGCGTCCGCGAGACCCCGCCCGCCCCGGCCGCCATCGAGGAGCCCGAGGAGGCCCCGGGCGCAACCGAGGAGGCCGCGCCTGCGCCCGAGGTGCCCCCGGCCGACCCCGTAGCGGCGCACTTCCTCGAGGTAGCCCGCGAGCGGGCACGGCAGCGCCAGCAGGCGAACGCGCTGGGCTGGTCCGCCAGGCTGACCTGATCACCGTCGCGATGGCCGGGGCCCTCTCCTACGACCGCAACGGCGTCCTGCGCGACCAGCCCCGGCCCGGCTATGCCGGAACCGCCGTCGACGAGAGCCGCCTCGGCCCGCTCCTCACGGCCGGGTTCCTCGTCATCACCGAACCGAACAGCCCCGGCAGCAAGCGCGTCAGCGTCACCGTCGACGGCCGCGACGCCCTGACCCTGTGGCGGCGCTGGCGGCCCACCCCGGCCGTGAAGGACCGCAAGCAGGACCGCGAACCGCTCCGCCCGCTCCCCGGCGGCGAGGAAGCCACCCGCCGGGCGCGCGCCTTCAACGAGGACGAGCGGAAGCGGCGGGCTGAGCGCGACGCCCTGTACGCGGCGCTCGACGAGCTGCGCGCCTGGGAGGAGCGCGACGAGCGGATGTGGGAGGCGTGGGCGAAGGTGCAGGGCATCACGTCCCGGCTGGGCCGCAACGTCCCGGTCGGCTGGGTGCCCACCGCCGAGGAGATCGCCGAGCACCGCCTGGACCCGGAGGTCTCGCCGAGCTGCGCGCCGAGGCCGCGCGGCCCACGCCGAGGCCGGAGCTGCCGAAGGCGTCCCCGCTCCGCCCGGTCGAACTCCCCCCGCTCCCGGCCGCGCCGGACGAGACCGAGCAGCTCACCCGCATCGAGCACGACGAGCGCCAGACGCTCCTGCCCACGCTCGTCGGGCGCGGCGCCGGTGTCGTCAAGGTCCACGTGTACGGGGAGGCGCCCGGCAGCCTGTCCGCTGGCGCCGACCTGGCGCGCAAGCTTGCCGCCGTCCACGGCGCCGCCAAGGCCCGCGTGGTCTGGTTCCTGGGCCCCGAGCAGCCCGAGGCGTACGCCCAGGGCATGGGGACCCGCGTCCACCTCAAGGACTTCACCCAGGGGTCCGGCCAGGCTCCGGGCATGCCGGTCCACGAGGACAAGCGACTGCACGAGGGGGCCGGGTTCGCGGAGTTCGCCGAGCAGATGGCCGGCGACGGGTTCGCGTTCCTCCAGAGCAGATGCGGGCCGGGACCGTGGGCCCGGTCCTCACCGTCCTCCACGACGGGCGCGTAGCCGGTGCCATCGGCCCCATGGAGACCATGGCCGACGTCGGCGGCGCCGCGCGCCTGCTGCCCCAGTATTTCGGCGTGCTGCCCCGGTACCGCGGCCAGGGCTACGGCCGGGCGCTTTGGCGCGCGGCGATGCAATGGGGGCACCAGCACAGCGCCGCGTACCAGCTCCTGCAGACCGAGGTGGGCGGGGTCTCCGACCGGCTGTGTGCGGCGGAGGGGTTGGCGTCGCTGGGGTTCGTCTACCAGCGGGAGGCCTGACGTGGCCCGTGCGGCGGTGTGCTCGGCCGGCTCCTGGGGGACCGCCGTTGCGAAGATCCTGGGTGACGCTGGCGGCGACGTCATCGTGCACGCCCGGCGACCCGAGATCGTGGACGCGATCAACGCCCGCCACCGGAACCCGGCGTACTGGCCGGACGTCGAGCTGCCTCCGTCCGTGGCGGCCACGACCGATCCGGCCGCCGCGCTGGACGGCGCGGACTACCTCGTGTTGTCCATCCCGGCGCAGACACTGCGGGCCAACCTCGCCGCCTGGACGCCGCACATCGGGCCGGACATCGTGGTCGTGTCGCTGATGAAAGGCTTCGAGCGGGACACCGGACTGCGGGCAAGTCAGGTCATCGCCGAGGTGGCCGGTGTGAGCGCGGACCGGGTCGCTGTGCTGTCGGGCCCGAACCTCGCCCGGGAAGTCATGGCCGGTCAGCCCGCCGCCGCGACCGTCGCCTGCCCTGACGAGGAGGCCGCACGCCGCTTTCAAACGGCGTGCCACACCTCCTACTTCCGGCCCTACACCAGCACCGACGTGATCGGCTGCGAACTGGGCGGCGCGGTGAAGAACGTGATCGCGGTCGCGGCCGGCGTCGCCTCCGGTATGGAGTTGGGCGACAACGCGGTGGCCATACTCATCGCCCGGCGCCTGGCGGAGGCCATCCGATTGGGGACGGCCATGGGCGCCGACCCGGCCACCCTCTCCGGCCTGGCCGGGTTGGGGGACCTGGTGGCCACCTGTACGTCCCCGCTCTCCCGTAACCGCACTTTCGGGGCCCGCGTCGGCAGCGGCCTGACTGTGGACCAGGCCGCCGCCACGGGGCAGACCACTGAGGGCGTCAAGAGCGCGGAGGCGACCTCGGCCTGGCGCGGGTCCACGACGTGGAGATGCCGATCACGGGAGTGGTCTCCGCCCTGTTGCACGGCAAGGTCACGCTCGACGAGGCTGCGGCCGCGCTGATGCAGCGGCCCCCTAAGCTGAGCGTTGACCCCTGGAGTCGACTCCTGAGCCGGCCCCGCCGTCCGCCGTCGCGGATGGTCGGGGCCGCTTCAGCGATCGCCCCAGATGTCTGGCCGCGACCGGCTGCCGCAGCGTGCTTTGGGTGCTGTTCACGAACATGTCACGGACGGTGAGGGCAACTCCTTGGGCGCGTTCCGTGTCGGAGTGGCACAGGTCGTTTTCTGACAAGGAGCCAGTCATGCGCCGTCACACCGCTGTTGCCGCCTTGATCGCGTGTTCCGCGCTGCTGCCGGTCACGGGATGCGCACGCAACGCCGACCAGACCGTTGTCACCGCCCCGATCAGATCCGCGCCCGGGGCGGTACCGGATGAGAAGAACTGCCCTACCGCCGCCGATTTGCAGGACGATCCCGAGCCCACCAGTGCGGCCGCCACCTCCACCAACGACCCGGCCGCCGAGGAGCTGTCCAACGACTCGATCGACGACGCGCTGTGGAACGACCCGGTCGCCGAGGCGCTGTCCCAGGCCGTGGGTGCTCAGGGACGCGACGCCTTCGCGGACGTCTACGGCTCGCACATGACCGACTACCCCCCGGGCCGGGTGGCGCTGTGCGTGACCGACCTGGCCCGCGGGCAGCAGCTCGCGGCGGCGGCCAAGCAGGCGGACCCGGGCATCGACCTCTCCCGCCTGGACCTGTACCGCTGCAGCTATGCAGAACGCACTCTGGCCGCCGCGCTCGACAAGATCGACGCGGCGGACGACCAGGGGCGGCTGCTGGGATTCCCGCTGTACTCCTCCTGGCTACCCCCGGACGCCTCAGGTGTCGTCGTGAACTCGACCGCGCAGGGCGCCGCCTCGCAGGCCCTGCGCGACTGGCTGGCAGCGCTCACGGGCGGCATCCCGGTGACCGTCGTCAATGACACCTCGGCGATACCGATACCGGCCTGAGCACCGGCGCCTGATGCGCGTGCCCGCTGGACCTGGACCAGCGTGATCACAGGCGCTCTGCAACAGCTCGCCGCCCTGCCGAACCCCGGCTGACGGTCGTGGAACCTGGCCTGGGGCCACGACGTGGAGATGCCGATCACGGGAGTGGTCTCCGCCCTGCTGCACGGCACGGTCACTCTCGACGAGGCCGCGGCCGCGCTGATGCAGGGGCCCCTTAAGTCCGAGCGTTGACGCCCTGGCGTTGACTCCTGAGCCGGCCCCGCCGTCCGCCGTCGCGGATGGTCGGGGCCGCTTCAGCGTCCACCTGGCAGCGGGTGAGCCGGATGCGCGGCAGCTTTGGTCATCCTGGCGGCCGACGCGGGCTCGTGGAGCCCGGGAGCGGGTACGGGCTGGTCAGGGCACTGCGCGTACCCGTGTTTCCGGTGGCGTTCCCACGGGAACACGGACGCCGTCCCGAGGCGGCCCGAGGCGGCCCGAGGCGGGCCGGAACGGGCTGACGCGGGCTGAAGCGTGGAAGTTTGCGCAGGTCGGAGGGAAACCGCAGGTCAGAGGTACTGCGAGGGGCCCTCTGGTGCCGTGCTCCGATGACCTGAGTCGAGGTGAGAAGCCCAGTGATCAGCAGGAGGCTCGTGCTTCAGGCCACTCTGGCAGGCGGAACGTCTCTCTTTTCCGTTCCCGGTACGGTGATGCCGCGCGCTTCGCCGGCGGAAGCAGAAGTCCTGGATCCGGCGGTGATACGGAAGTACGTGGCCGAACTTGTGATACCGCCCGTCATGCCGCCGGACAGCCGGGCCGGCCGGGACATCTACACGATCGGCATCCGCCGGTTCCGGCAGCAGGTGCTTCCCCCGGGCATGCCGGCCACAACGGTGTTCGGATACGGCTCGACCGGGCATCCCGAAACGTTCCACTATCCCGCGTTCACCATCGAAGCCCGGTACGAACGAGCGGTCCAGGCCAGGTGGGTCAATCAACTCGTCGACACGAGCGGCGGATATCTGCCGCATCTGCTGCCGGTGGATCCCACACTCCACTGGGCGAACCCACCGGGCGGGGCCAAACAGCGGGACTCCCACACCATGTTCACCTCGACACCCGGACCGTACGGCGGACCGGTTCCCGTCGTCACCCACCTGCACGGCGGGGCGAACACGGAGGAGAGCGACGGATACGCCGAGGCCTGGTACCTGCCCGACGCGCAGGGCATTCCCCGCGGTTACGCCCGAGTCGGATCCTTCTACGAGGAGTTCGCGAAGAAGTCCGAGGCGAAGACCGGTGTGCCCTGGGGCCCGGGCGAGGCCGTCTTTCACTACGCCAACCGCGGCCGAGCTGCCACTCTGTGGTTCCACGACCACACCCTGGGCATCACCCGGCTGAACGTGTACGCCGGCATGGCGGGCTTCTACCTGTTGCGCGGCGGGCCGTCGGACCTGGGGGAAAGCGTCCTGCCCGGGCCCGCGCCGAGGCTCGGTGACCTGCCCGGAGCGCGCTACTACGAGATCCCCGTCGTCGTCCAGGACCGCTCGTTCCGCACCGACGGGACCCTGTTCTATCCGGCGAGCCGGGCACTGTTCGACGGGTTCAAAGGCCCTTATGTGCCCGGCAGCGACATTCCGCCGATCTGGAACCCGGAGTACTTCGGCAACGCGATGGTCACCAACGGCAGGACCTGGCCGGTGCTGCCCGTGGAGCCGCGCCGCTACCGGTTCCGGCTCCTCAACGGCTGCAACTCACGCACCCTGATCCTGAAGATCGTCACTGACCGGCTGGCCCGCAGGCCGGTACCGGCAAAGCTTTCCCTGTGGCAGGTCGGAAGCGACGGAGGCTTCCTGCCCGCACCCGTTCGGCGCGACCAACTGCTGCTCGCCCCGGCCGAACGCGCCGACGTCGTCGTCGATTTCTCCTCGATCCCGGTCGGCACGGAGCTGTACCTGATCAACGAGGGACCGGACGCCGTGTTCGCGGGAGGCACGGTCGGGACCGGCTTCCCCGCGGCGAACCCGAAGACCACCGGGCAGGTCATGAAGTTCGTAATCAAACCGCTCGTCGCGGCGGACACATCGACGCCTCCCGCACAGCTCATGCTGCCGCACTTCGAGCCCCTCGGCGCAGCAGACCGCACCCGACAGGTCAGTCTCGGCGAGGTGGCCTCGGCCCGCGTGCCGGGCGTGAGTCCCCGCGAAGTTCTGCTCGGCGTCATCGGTCCGAACGGCAAACCGAAACTACTGGGATGGGCCGATCCCGTCACGGAGAACCCCGTCGTGGGATCAACGGAGATTTGGGAGATCGTCAACCTGACGAAGGACGCCCACCCCATTCACGTCCACGAGGTGCAGTTCCAGGTTGTCGACCGGCAAACGCTCCCGGCCGGTGGCCGTCGTTCCCCGGAAGCGTGGGAGCGCGGTTTCAAGGACACGGTGCTCGCCTATCCGCAGGAGACAACCCGGGTCAAGGTGCGCTTCGGCCAGACAGGCCGGTACATGTGGCACTGCCACCTCCTGGAACACGAGGACAACGAAATGATGCGTCCCCTGCGCGTCGGCCCAGCCTGACAACCGGCCAGAAGACCGCTCGAACCCGCCACCGTGGACGCACGGGACGTCCACTCACCACGGGCGTTCTTCGTCTGCTGTTCCCGTTGGTCCCGGGCGAAGTCGGTGGCGAGCGTCGCCACATACATGCGCAGGTCCTGGGCGGTGTCGACCTCCACCGGGTTGGTGTCGGAATCGGCGAGCGCGCAGTTGAACCCCGGCATGCGCGCCGGCCCGTCATTGGTCGCGGATGTGATCTCGGCTGCTGGCAGGAAAGTCGGATAAACGGCACGCGTGCCGGGTAGGACGGACGCCGGGATGATCTCCACTGCGGAAGGCGCCCCCAGCACTCGCCCAGCCGGGCTCGCCCGGCGAGAAAGAAGGAGCAGCCAGATGGCCAGCGGCACTGTGAAGTGGTTCAACGCCGAGAAGGGATTCGGCTTCATCGCTCAGGACGGCGGGCCGGACGTCTTCGCGCACTACTCGAACATCTCCGGTACCGGCTACCGCGAGTTGGTAGAGGGCGAGAAGGTGACCTTCGACGTGACGCAGGGACAGAAGGGACCTCAGGCGGAGAACATCGTCCGCGGCTGACCTGCGCACACCCTGCCCTTCCTGGCGTGTATTGTTGCTGGTGCCGACGCGGGGTGGAGCAGCTCGGTAGCTCGCTGGGCTCATAACCCAGAGGTCGCAGGTTCAAATCCTGTCCCCGCTACCACACGAAAGGGCCCGGTTTCCGGGCCCTTTCGCATGCGCCCACGGCCACAGCGAGGGCGCAACGGGTGGGCGGCGGCGTCCGATCGACGTCGCAAACCCATAGTGGGGTGCCGTCCGGGGCGGACCGGAACTGGACGTTGCCTCCGAACGCCATGTGCTTCTGGCTGAGCCACAGGTCAGACCTGTCCTACCAGGGGCCTCACGCCCTCTCCACAGGCCGGAGGAGAGACGATACGTAGACTCGCACACAGTGCAGGGAGCAGCTGACGGTGGGGGTATTGTTCTGTGGCGACTTATGTATTGATCCACGCCGCGGCTGTTGATTCGTGGTACTGGGGGCCGCTGGCTACCGAGTTGCGCGACCGGGGCCACGAGGTGGTTGCACCGGACCTGCCGTGTGATGACGAGTCGGCCGGGCTCGCGGAGTACGCCGACACGGTGGTCGAGGCGATCGGCGACCGGACCGATCTCGTCGTCGTCGCCCACTCGTTCGGCGGTTTCACCGGCCCGATGGTGTGCGACCGGGTGTCGGCGGACCTGCTGGTCATGCTCCAGGCCCAGGTTCCGGCCCCCGGCGAGTCGCCGGGGCAGTGGTGGGGCAACACCGGTTACGGGCCGGCCCGGCAGGAATCCGACCGCCACAGGGGCGTCCCGGAGGGGACCGAAGAAGACGTACTCTCCCTTGTGCTGCACGACACCCCGGCCGCCTTGGCCGCCGAGTTCATGGCGAAGCACCAGCGGAATCAGGCGTCGGCCCCGTTCGGGGATCCGTGGCCGCTGGCCGTGTGGCCGAAGGTGCCGACCAGGTTCCTGATGTCGTCCGACGACCGCTTCTTCCCTGCCGAGTTCATGCGAAGGATGGTCGCCGAGCGGCTCGGCTTCCAGCCGGACGAGATGCCCGGCGACCACTGCCCGATGCTCGGCCACCCGAAGGAGCTGGCCGACCGTCTGGAGGCGTACCGCGCCGCACGGTGACCGGTGCACCACGGGCGGACTTCGGGTGTCCAACTCGGCGACTACGACATCGCTCACTACGCCGCGGCCTTCGGCGCCCACGGCTACCGGGCCGCGTCCGAGGAGCAGGTCGGTCCAGCCGACGACACCCGCGATCATCGTGCCCGGTGGCCGGAGCCGGCGTCACGGCAGCTCCCACACGACGGGCAGCCCCGCGTCGGCGCCCCCGTGGGAGTAGTCGTGCACGACGTCGAGCAGCTCGGCCATACGGGCCTGCCAGGCGATGTTGACCGGCAGCCGCTCCAGTTGGGCGAGGAGGCGGGGGTAGTCCTCGCACTCCAACAGGTGGAAGAGGTCGCTGCCGCTGCGCCAGATCGTCCAGGAGGTGGCCCCGGCGGCGCGGATGGCGGCGGTCAGCTCGGCCGGGACCTCCCGGTGCGCGGCCTCGTAGTCGGCGATCCGGTCGGGCCGGACCTTGGTGTGCAGGGCGACTCTCATGACGACTCCTGGGTGGGCAGCAGACCCGTCTCGCGCAGTTCCCGCCAGAAGGCGGACGGGACGTGGATTGCGAACTGCTCTGCGCAGTCGCGGACTTCGGCGGCCGAGCCGACACCCACCAGAACGCTGGCCACGGCGGGGTGTGCGGAGCAGAAGTCGAGGGCGGCGGCACGCAGGGTGACGCCATGCCGCCCGGCGACTGCCTGCAGCCGCAGCGCCCGGTCCAGCATCTCCTGGGGCGTTCTGGCGTAGTCGTACGTCGATGCCGGCGTCGGGTGCGCCAGCAGACCGGAGTTGAAGGCGCCGCCGACGACGACCGACGTGCCGCGCTCGGTGGCGGCCGGGAGCAGGTCGGCGAGGGCGCTCTGGTCGAGGAGGGTGTAGCGGCCGGCGCACAGCACCACGTCGACGTCGGTGTCGCGGACGAAGCGGGTGAGCATCGCGGACTGGTTCATGCCGGCGCCGATCGCCCTGACCACGCCTTCGGAACGGAGCTTCTCCAGCGCCGGATAGCCCTCGCGGAAGGCCTGCTCGGCGTGGTCGTCGGGATCGTGGAGGTAGACGACGTCGAGGCGGTCCAGGCCGAGGCGGTCCATGCTCGCCTCCAGGCTGCGGCGGATGCCGTCGGCGCTGAAGTCCCAGACACGACGGTGCGTGGCGGGTACCGCGAAGCCGTTGGCCAGGTCGTCGCCCGTGCTGTCGGCGGGCTCCAGGCGGCGGCCCACCTTGGTGGAGACCGTGTAGTGGGCGCGGTCGTAGTCCCGCAGGGCCGCGCCGAGGCGGCGTTCGGACAGGCCCAGGCCGTAGTGCGGGGCGGTGTCGAAGTAGCGGATGCCCCGTTCCCAGGCGGCGGCCACCGCTTCGTGCGCCTCCTCGTCGCCGACGTGCCGGTGGAGGTTGCCGATCCCGGCGGCGCCGAAGCTCAGCGGGCTGACCTCGACGCCGCTGCGGCCCAGGGAGGTCACCGGCCCGCCGGGCGCAGCCGCAGACCTTGCATGCCGCCGTCGACGGCGAGTGCGGTTCCGGTCGTGGCGCCGGACAGGGGGCTGGCCAAATAGGCGATGGCGCCCGCGACTTCGGCGGCGGTGACGAGCCGGCCCGTGGGCTGGCGGGCTTCCAGCGCGGCGCGTTCGGCGGCCGGGTCGGGGGCGGTTTCCAGCAGGCGTCCGACCCACGGTGTGTCCACCGTGCCGGGATTGACGCAGTTCACGCGGATGCCCTCGCGGACGTGGTCGGCGGCCATGGCGAGGGTGAGTGAGTACACGGCGCCCTTGGTGGCGCTGTAGAGGGCGCGCTGGGGCAGGCCGGCGGTGGCCGCGATGGAGCAGGTGTTGACGATCGCCGCGTGCGAGGAGGCGCGCAGGTGCGGCAGGGCGGCGCGGGCGGTGCGGACCATGCCGAGGACATTGACGTCGAAGACGCGGCGCCACTCCTCGTCGTCGTTGTCCTCGACGGTGCCCTGGGCCCCGATGCCGGCGTTGTTCACCAGGACGTCGAGTCCCCCGAGGGCTTCGGCGGCCTGCTCGACGGCCCGGCGCACCGAGGTGTCGTCGGTGACGTCGGCCCGGAAGGCGAGCAGCGGCTTCACCACGGACGACGGGTCCAGGTCCAGGACGGCGACCTGCGCGCCCCGCTCGGCGAGGAGCTCGGCACTCGCCCTGCCGATACCGGAGGCGCCTCCCGTCACCAGCGCCCTGAGTCCCTGGAAGTCGCTCATGCCGCATGTCCCTTCTGCAGGTCGGGGTCGGCGGCCCAGAAGGTGCCGCCGGGGAAGGTGTACCGCGCGATGGACTCCGGCCGCATGGCGGCCGAGAAGCCCGGGGCGGTGGGGGCCGCGTAGTGGCCGTCCTGGATCACCACCGGGTTCAGGAAGTGCTCGTGGAGGTGGTCGACGTACTCGATGACGCGGTCCTCGGTGGTGCCGGAGACCGCGACGTAGTCGAACATCGACAGGTGCTGCACGAGTTCGCACAGGCCGACCCCGCCCGCGTGCGGGCAGACGGGGACTCCGTACTTGGCGGCCAGCAGCAGGATCGCGAGGTTCTCGTTGACTCCGGCGACGCGGGCCGCGTCGATCTGGAGTACGTCGAGGGCGCCTGCCTGGAGCATCTGCTTGAAGACGATGCGGTTGTGCACGTGCTCGCCGGTGGCGACCTTCACAGGGGCCACGGCCTCGCGGACCGCCGCGTGGGCGAGGATGTCGTCGGGGCTGGTGGGTTCCTCGATCCAGTACGGGTCGAACTCGGCGAGCGCCCTGGTCCAGCGGATCGCCTCGGCCACGCCCCAGCGCTGGTTGGCGTCGATGGCGATGCGGACGTCCGGCCCGACGACCGTGCGGGCCACCCGGCAGCGGCGCACGTCGTCGTCGAGGTCCGCACCGACCTTCAGCTTGATCTGGGTGAATCCGTCGGCAACGGCCTGGGCAGCGAGCCGGCTGAGCTTGTCGTCGTCGTAGCCGAGCCAGCCCGCCGAAGTCGTGTAGGCGGGGTAGCCACGCTGGAGCAGGCGCGTCGTGCGCTCCTTCGCGCCCTCCCGGCCACGGCGCAGGATCTGGAGCGCCTCCTCGGGGGTGAGCGCGTCGGTGATGTAGCGGAAGTCGATCTGGCTCACCAGCCACTCGGGGTCGGCCTCGGCGAGCAGCCGCCACAGGGGCTGCTGCGCGCG
Organism: Streptomyces sp. NPDC047453; assembly: GCF_040643155.1. Lineage (NCBI taxonomy): Bacteria > Bacillati > Actinomycetota > Actinomycetes > Kitasatosporales > Streptomycetaceae > Streptomyces > Streptomyces sp. NPDC047453. Next base: position 196,670 of record NZ_JBEYTS010000009.1, read on the forward strand.
CTTGGCGGCGAGGTCCCACACGGCGTTGACGACCGCGCCGATGGCCATGTGCATCACGCCCTTCTCCGGTCCCAGCCAGCGCAGTTGACTGTCGCCGATCAGGTCCCGGAAGAGCGAGCCGGGGTCGGCGCACACCTCGTCGACCAGGCGTCCGACCACGTGGTGGCGCAGCGCGTGGATCGCGGCGACCTGGACGTCGTTGCCTCGCCCGATGGTGAAGGTGAAGCCGTGTCCCTCCGCTCCGCCGTCCTCATCCGTGCGCAGCACGACGTAGGCCGCCGAGTAGTCGGGGTCCGGGTTCATGGCGTCGGAGCCGTCGAGCTCGCGCGAGGTGGGGAAGCGGATGTCGTGGGTGTCGACCGCGATGATGCGGGCGGGCGTCGCAGACACGGATGGCCTTTCGGTCGGTGACGGGAGAACCGGCGGGTCAGTCCTGGGCTCGGCCCGTCGTCACGCGGGCGATCATGAGCGCGACCAGGATGATTCCGCCATAGATGGCCTGGATCCAGAACGACGGCACCTGGGCGAGGGTGAGCAGGTTCTGCACGACGCCGAGCAGAAGTACCCCGGTCAGGGCGCCGAACATGGTGCCCTTGCCGCCGTCCAGGCTGATACCGCCGATCACCGCTGCCGCGAACACCGTGAAGATCATGTTCTGGCCCTGGTTGGCGCTGATCGCGCCGACGTAGCCGGTCTGCATGATCCCGCCCGCCGAGGCCAGGACGCCCGCGACGACGAACACGCCGAGCATGACCCGCTCGACGCGGATGCCGGCCGCGCGGGCCGCCTCCGCGTTGCCGCCGATGGCGTACAGGGCCCGTCCGATGCGGTGGTACTTCAGCAACAGCCCGGCGACCGAGAAGGCGACGGCGGCCAGCCACACCGACAACGGGATGGCCAGGAAGGTGGTGGTGGCCAGGGAGTAGAAGCTGTCGGGCATGCCGAACAGCGTCTTGCCCTTGGTGGCACCGACCAGCAGACCGCGCAGCACGATCAGCATCGCCAGGGTCACGATGAAGGCGTTGAGCTTGAACCTGACGACGAGGACGCCGTTGAAGAGGCCGACGACCGCGCCCACCACCAGGATCGCGAGCAGGGCGAGCGGCGCCGGGAACTTCACGCCCCACCCGGACTGGACCGAGGGGAGCACCAGGAGCGCGCCCACGGCCGGCGCGATACCGACGACCGACTCCAGGGACAGGTCGAACTTGCCGGTGATCAGCACCAGCGACTCGGCGAGCACGACCATGGCGAGTGCGGCGGAGGCGCCGAGGATCGAGATCAGGTTGCGCTCGGTGAGGAACGAGTCGTTGACGACCGTGCCGAGCACCATCAGCAGCAACAGTGCGGGCAGCAGGGCGAGTTCGCGGGCCCGGCGCAGCAGGACCGCCCTGGCCGAACCCGCGGCGGCGGCGCGTGGCGGCGCGAGCGGGGCAGCCGCCTTGGTGTCAGCCATGGTCAACTCCTTCTATGGAGGCGATCAGCTCGTGGTCGCGCCAGCCCGCCCGGTGCTCGGCGACGACGTGGCCGTGGAAGAGGACGAGGACGCGGTCGCAGCGGCGCAGGTCGTCGAGTTCGTCGGAGACGACGAGGACGGCGGTGCCGTCCTCGCGGGCGTTGTCCATCCGTGCCAGCAGTGACTGCTTGGACTTCACGTCGACGCCGGCGGTGGGGTTGATGAGCACGAGCAGGTGCGGGTCGGAGGCGAGGGCGCGGGCCATGACGACCTTCTGCGCGTTGCCGCCGGACAGGTCCGCCACGGGCTGTTCGGGGCCCTCGGTATGGATGCCGAGGCGCTCGATCAGCTCGCCGGCGACACCGCGTTTGGTGTCGGTGGAGACGAAACCGAAGCGGCCGAGCCGGTCCGGCACGCTCATGGTGGCGTTGTCGCCGACCGTCATGCCGGCGACCAGCCCCTGTTCGTGCCGGTCGCGGGGCACACAGCCGACGCCCGCCCTGAGCGCGGCCCGCACATCGCCGAACGGAAGTTCTTTGCCATCGAGTTCGGCGGTCCCGCGGGTCGGGGTGTGCAGTCCGGCGAAGGTCTCGGCCAACTCGATCTTGCCGCTGCCGCTGGAGCCGGCGAGTCCGACGACCTCGCCACCGCGGACGGTGAGGTCGACGTCCGCGTACGCCTCGGAGGTGAGTCCGCGCGCGTCGAGCACCACGGGGGTGTCGACGGCGTTCGCATCGCGTACGTGCCGGCGCTCGTGCTCCGCGACCGACTCTCCCGCCATCGCCTCGACCAGGGCCGCGCGCGACAAGTCGGCGACCGGCGCGGTCGTGATCCAGCGGGCGTCGCGCAGCACGGTGACGGTCTGGCAGACCTCGTACACCTCCTGGAGGTGGTGTGAGATGAACAGGAAGGTGACGCCGGAGGCCTGCAGAGCTCGCATCCGCGTGAACAACCTCTCGATCTCGCGGTTGTCGAGCTGGGCGGTGGGCTCGTCGAGGACGATGAACCGCGCGCCGAAGCTCAACGCCCGCGCGATCTCGACCATCTGCCGGTCCTCGACCCTGAGTTCGCAGGTACGGGCCTCCGGGTCGACGTGCACGTCCCAGGTATCGAGGAGGTCGGCGGCCTGCTTCCTCAGCCGGCGCCAGCTGATGAGGCGTCCGCGGCCCGTGGGCTGGCGGTTGATGAACAGGTTCTCCGCGACCGTCAGTTCGGGAATGACCGTCGGTTTCTGGTACACACAGGCGACCTTGCGGCGCCAGGCGTCGCGGTCGGTGAGCGCGGGCGCGGGCTCGCCGTCGAAGCGGACCTCGCCCCCGTCGGGCGCCTGGAGGCCGGTGAGCACGGCGACGAGGGTGGACTTGCCGGCGCCGTTGCGGCCGACGAGGGCGTGGGACTCGCCGGGCAGGACGGTGAGCCGGCCGTCGGCGAGGGCGACGGTGGGTCCGTAGCGCTTGACGATGCCCCGCGCCTGAACCAGCGGGGTGGTGTCGGGGCTGCTCATCGGACCGTGTTGCCCCAGAGTTTGGGGTCGTCGACGTTGTCCTTGGTGACCAGTGGCGCGGGCAGTTGGTCCTCGAGGATGCCGCTGGGCAGCTTGACGATCGTGGAATCGTGGTCGGTGGGGCCCGGCTTGAACGTCTTGCCCTGCATCGCCGCCTTGATGTAGTACATGCCGTACTTGGCGTAGGCGTCGGCGGGCTGCGAGACGGTGGCGTCGATCTCGCCCTTGCGGATGGCCTCGTACTCCTGCGGAATGCCGTCGTTGGAGACGATGACGATGTGCCCGGCCGTGCCCGCTTTCTTCAGCATCTTCTTCGACTTCAGGGTCTGCAGGGTGGGCGCGAGGTAGACACCGCCCGCCTGCATGTAGATGCCCTTGATGTCGGGGTTGGCGTTCAGGAGCGTGTCGAGCTTGGAGGCGGCGGTGTCGGACTCCCACTTGGCGGGGATCTCCAGCACCTTCAGCTTGGGGAAGTTCTTCCGCACGCAGGAGCGGAACGCCTCCGAGCGGTCGCGGCCGTTGACCGAGGCGAGGTCGCCCATGATCTGCACGACCTTGCCCGAGCTGATGTGCGCGCCCAGGTACTGGCAGGCCTTCTCGCCGTAGGCGACGTTGTCGGCCCGTACGACCATGGCGACCTTGCCCTTGTCGGGTGCCACGTCCACGGCTACCACGGGGACGCCCTTGCGCTCGGCCTGGTCGAGTCCGGCCTGGATGGCGGCGCTGTCCAGCGGGGCGACGACGAGGCCCTTCACGCCCTGGTTGAGCTCGTTGTTGATGTCGGTGATCTGCTGCGAGGGGTCACTGTTGGAGTTGACCGTCTTCAGTGCGTCGACGCCCTGGGACGTGGCCATCTTCGGCACGTAGTCGTTGTACGACTGCCAGAACGGCGAGGTCAGCAGGGGCAGGATCACCCCGACCTTGCCGTTGCCGTCCCCTTTGGCGCCCGCCGCGCCGCTGTCCTTGGTGCTGCCGCATGCCGTGAGCGCCAGGGTGCCGCAGGCCGCCGCGGCCGTCGCGCGCACCGCCCACGAGGAGAATCGCCTGCCTTGCCGCTGCCTGCCTTGCCGTCCGTTCCGCGCTGTGCTGCCGGCCATCTGTCGGCTCCTCATCGAGCGAAATCGAGCAGTTGACCGCATATTTATCAGACCACTTGGCGCCCTCAACACCCTAGTGCGCCAAGATTTCCCACTTTCCGGCCGTAGTGGTCCGACCACATCGATGGCTAGACTGCGGCGCACGGTGACAGGAGGAGTGGCGTGGACGAAACTGCTACGGAGGAGACGGAACCGGAGACCGCCGCGGCCGCTCCGCAGAAGGGCACGGTGACACAGCGCGCCATTGAGCGGATCAAGGCGATGATCACCGAGGGCCTGCTCGAGCCCGGGCAGCGCCTGCCCACCGAGCGGGACCTGGCGGCCCAGCTGGGCATCTCCCGCAGTTCGATGCGTGAGGCGATCCGCGCGCTGACCGTGCTCGGCGTGCTGGAGGCCCGGCACGGCTCGGGCATCTACGTCACCCGGCTGGAGGCCGGTGACCTGCTGGAGACGTTCGGCGTGGTCGCCGACCTCTCTCGGGGCCCGCGCCTGGTGGAGCTGCTCGAGGTGCGCCGCATCCTGGAGTCGACGGCGACCGCGCTGGCGGCGGCCCGGATCACCCCGGACCAGCTCGCCGAGGTGGAGAAACACCTGACGGCGATGAACACCACCGACGATCCGGAGGAGATACTCGCCCACGACCTCGCCTTCCACCGGGAGATCGCTGTGGCCGCGGGCAACGAGACGATGGCCGCGATCCTGGACGGCCTGTCCTCGCGCACTTTCCGCGCCCGCGTCTGGCGCGGCTACCAGGAGGAGGGGGCCTTCGCCCGAACCCGTCGCGAACACGCCGCGATCCACCGGGCACTGACCGCCCGGGATCCGGAGGCCGCGCGGGCAGCCGCCGCCGCGCACGTGGGCGAGGTGGAGGAGTGGCTGCGAGCGCAGCTGGAGCGGTAGCGGCCCCGGAATTCGCCCCGGCCGGCCGCGCTCAGGGACCGACGGCCGCACGGGCGTCGCGGTCCGGCGCGGGCAGGAGCAGGCACCGGTCCAGGGCCCGGCGCAGCGTCTCACGCCAGGTTGCACGGTGCGCGGGTGGTGCTGTCCTGTGCCGGTGGCTTCGGTGGTCAGACGTCGAACGGCTCAAGCCCTGGCACGCCTTGACGGGCCGCCAGTACTCCTTCCTCGATCACGACTGGATGGCGGAGTTCGGCGAGCAGTTCCCCGTCTACCGGCCGCCATTGGCCATGGGCGGCGACCGCCCGATCGATGCCTGAATGCGTCGGGCATCCGGGGGTTGGGTCCCCGAACGCTGATGCGGTGTCCTGCCTGACGCCCCGGGGTCGGTGGTATGCGGCCGAAGACCCACGGCAGCCGCGCGCGGGTCAGCAGACGGCTGTGCGGCCACCATCCACGGGCAGCAGAACGCCGTGGACGAAGCTCGCCGCGTCGCTGGCCAGGTAGGCGATGGCCTCGGCGATCTCCTCCGGCTCGGCCGGCCGGCCAGCCGGGGCCTGGGCGGCCAGGGCGTCGAGGTACCCCTCCATGCCCGCTGTGCCCTCCGTGCGCACCGGCCCGGGGCGGACGGCGTTGACCCGTACCCCACGCGGGCCATATTCCGCGGCCCACGTCTTGGTCAGCAGTTCCACGGCCGCCTTGCTCGACCCGTACAGTCCCAGTCCCGCGACCCCGAAAGCGGCGGCGATGGTGCTGACGTTGACGATCGCACCGCCGCCCCGCTCGGCCATCGTCGGCGCGAGTTCCGCCACCAGGTGGAAGGGCGCCTTCATATTCAGCGCGTAGACGGTGTCGACCTCGCTCTCCGGTGCCTTCTCGGTGAGGGCGAAGGGGTAGATGCCCGCATTGTTCACCAGGATGTCGACCCGGCCGCTGCCCAGATCCAGGGCCCGCCGCGCCATCTGCCGCACCGACTGCGCCTTGCGCAGATCGGCGGCGACGAAGTCGGCCCAGCCGCCGCCGGCGCGGATGCCGGCGACCACGGACTCGCCGCGAGAGCTGTCGCGGCCGGCCACCAGTTCGCGCGATCCCCGCTGGGCCAGCAAGGCCGCGGTGGCGGCGCCGATGCCGCTGGTCGCGCCGGTCACCAAGGCCACGCGCCCGGTCAGATCAAACGAACCCATGAGGTTGTCCTCCGTGTCGGAAAAGTGAGGATCGCGGCGACTTCCCGGCCACCATTAGCCCCGGTTATTCAGCGGAATTGGTCGGGCTGACGCCCTGACAGCAGAAAGGTGCCGCTGACCTGCGAGGATGCGAGTGTCTAGATCGTATCCGGTGCAGAAGTCAGGACACCTTTCTGGTGAGCGAGCGTACAGGGTGGGATCGTCGGCTGTCCGTGGCA